>NZ_JBFUBY010000190.1:0-8235 GCF_056405515.1 Polaromonas sp. P1_G2 | reverse complement strand
GTGCAACAGCACGTTGTTTTGGCCATCCTTGTAATGGCCGTCGAGGTGGAAGGCCGCTTCTCGCTCGCCCTTGATGCCGGCGGTCAGGTTGCGCAGTTCAACGCGCAGCCACTCTTTCTGGCGGGCGTCCAGCAGAGGTGACTGCTGTAAATCCTGCAGCAAGGCCAGGCGTTTGGACTTGTCGTCCGCTGATTTGATGAGCATGACTCCCTCCCCTCGAATTTCTTATTCAGCCAGCAGTGCAATGTACGCCGTGTAACTGTAGCTGCGGTTTTTTTTCTGCCCGGTCAGCTCGGTGACGATGCCCAAATCTTCCAGCACCTTCACCGCCGCGGTGGCAGTTGGGAAGCTGGTGGCCAGCTTCTGGCGCACCTGGTC
Organism: Polaromonas sp. P1_G2; assembly: GCF_056405515.1. Classification (NCBI taxonomy): domain Bacteria; kingdom Pseudomonadati; phylum Pseudomonadota; class Betaproteobacteria; order Burkholderiales; family Comamonadaceae; genus Polaromonas; species Polaromonas sp. P1_G2. The sequence continues at coordinate 7,857 of NZ_JBFUBY010000190.1, read as the reverse complement.
GATTGTGAAGCGCGGCATCATGGGCAGCATTTCAAACAGGCGGTAGCTGCTGGGCGTTGCCTTGGGCGAAGCCAGCAAACTGCGACGGTCTGAAGCCAGCAGCGTGGCGATGGCCACAATGTTGCGTTCGGCATCCTGCGCGGCGACGGCCACGCCTTCGAGGAAAAACGCCACCCAGCCTTCCCAATCGCCTTCGGTGCGCACGTTGGAAAGGCGGCGGTAGTACTCGGCCTGATGTTGCTTGAGGTAGCCGCTGAGGTACATCAATGGCTCTGACAACAAGCGCCAATGCTCCAGCAGCGCGGCAATCAGCAGGCGCCCGATGCGGCCATTGCCATCCAGAAACGGGTGAATCGTCTCAAACTGCAGGTGGACCAGTGCTGTTTTCACCAGCGGCGGCAAGGGTTGCGCTGCGTCATGGATGAAGCGCTCGAGGTCTGCCAGCAAGGCGGGCACCCGCTCGGGCGGTGCTGGCACAAACACCGCATTGCCGGGCCGGGTGCCGCCAATCCAGTTTTGAGAGCGGCGCAACTCGCCTGGCTGCTTGCCGTTGCCGCGGGCGCCGTCCATCAGCAGCCGGTGGGCATCACACAGCAAACGCACGCTCAAGGGCAAGCCAGCCGGGTCACGCAGTTGCGACTGCACCCGCCGAAAGGCACGCAGGTAGTTGGTGACCTCTTCTACGTCGTCGGTGTTGCTGACTGCAAAGCCGGCTTCTTCGTCAAACAGGTCCGCCAGCGTGGCCTGGGTGCCTTCAATCTGCGAGGTCAGCAGCGCTTCTTTGCGGATGGCGCTGTAGAGCAGCCAGTCCACCGACGGCACCAGCCCGGCCACGCCGGACAAGCGGGCCAGCGCCAGCTCGGCCGCACGGTTGGCCTCCACAAAGGACTCGGGCGCCAGCGCTGGCTTGGCGGGCGGCAGTGCGTGGGGCACGAACGCCTGCACGGGCTCGCCCGAGGTGGTGGAGGTGGTGTAGGTACCGGTGCTGCGCATGGTGCTAAAGAAGTCTTTAATGGAGTCGAGTCACATTAAACCAATCTTTAATGTGAAGCGCAAGTATGAAAACAGGCTTGAACAGGGCGCAGATGCCCAGAAAAATTTAGCCTACCCACCCCGGCGCACGCCAACACAGCCGTTTTTGCCTGACCAGGTACTCCGGACGGCGCCCGTACGTGGTGGCTCGCAGCTAGTCGCCCCCGCCGCCGCAACCCGAGCCGCATCCGCTGCTGCCGTCGGAGCCGCTGCCGGAACTGTCGCTATCGCTACTGCTACTGGAGGACGACTCGCTGCCGCCAAACCCGTCGGCATCGCCGCTGTAGCTGCCGTCCGAAAAGCTTTCGCCGCAGTGGGCGCCGCCCTGCTCGCCATCACGGCGCACGCCCTTGCAATCGGCCATGTAGATGAAACCGCCGGGAATCGCAAACTTTGCATCGAGCGCGAACAGCAGGGGCAGGCGGCTCGGCTGCTTGGGGTTGATGGACTCGTCGCGGCAGGACCAGAACCAGGCGCGGCGCAGGCCGTCGTTGGTCGAGGCTTTGCGGCCCAGCACTTCGGCGGGCACGTGGTCGATGAAGCGCCCTATCACCAGGTCGCACCATTCGCGGTAGGCCGAGGTGTGCAGGATGAACTCATGCCACATGCTGTCGACCACCTGCGAGGGCATGGCGACAAAGCGCTTGTTGCTGCGCTGGCAGGCGATAAAGAACTGGCGCAGCCCGCGTTCTACCAGTTCGGCATCCCTGAGGCTCAGGTGCGGATAGGTGTCCATTAGCTTGCGCCGCAGGAACCTGGGCAGCGGCGTTTCACGGACCAGCCGGCCGCGCTCCCAGGTCGCCCACATTGCGACAAGAGATAGCATGCCGGCCAACGCAACAATGAGCAGCAGTGCCCCGTCCGGACGACGCCAGCCGGAAAATATCGAGCCTAGAAACAAGCAAACCCAGAGGAGGCCCAGTAATGTAGCGGCCAGGCCTGAATACTTCAGCGCCAACCGGCGTCCGAACGACACCTGCGGCCCCATGTAAACCTTACCCAAACGTGCCATATATCAGACCACCACCGGTTCGGGCTCGAGCAGGATGCCGAAGCGTTCATACACACTGGTCTGGATCGCCTTGGCCAAGGTCATGACCTCGCCGCCGGTGACCGGGTCGGCGGAGCCGCCGCGGTTGACCAGCACCAGCGCCTGCTTTTCGTAAACGCCGGCGTTGCCGACGGATTTGCCTTTCCAGCCGCAGGCGTCTATCAGCCAGCCCGCGGCCAGCTTCACCGAACCGTCGGCCAGGTGGTAATGGACGATCTTGGGCTCGCGCTGGATGATGTCGGCGCACTGCTCGGGCGACACCGTGGGGTTCTTGAAAAAACTGCCGGCGTTGCCGATCACCTGCGGATCGGGCAGCTTGGCCTTGCGGATCTCGCAGATCCATTCGTAAATCTGCTGCGCATCAGGTGCGTGGATGCCGGACTGCTGCATTTTTTTCTCGATGTCGGCATAGCCCAGCACCGGCTTCCAGGCCTTGGGCAGGGCCAGGCGCACGCGGGTGATGAGGGCCTTGTCGGCCAAGCCGAAGCCGAAGCCGTGGCCGCCCGGCCCGGGCGCCGCGCTGCTGTGCTTGAACACCGAATCGCGGTAACCGAAAGCGCATTGGGCGGCTTCAAGGGTGAAGGGCTGGCCCGTCGTCAGGTCCACGGCGTCCAGCGACTCGAAGCGGTCCTGCAGTTCAACGCCGTAAGCGCCTATGTTCTGCACCGGCGAGGCGCCCACCGTGCCCGGGATCAGCGCCAGGTTTTCCAGCCCCGGGTAGCCGTTTTGCAGGGTCCAGGTGACCAGCTCGTGCCAGTTTTCGCCGGCGCCGGCCTCCACGATCCAGGCCTTGGCGGTTTCGCCCACCAGGCGCTTGCCCATGATTTCGACCTTGAGCACCAGCGGCTTGACGTCGCCGGTCAGCACGATGTTGCTACCGCCGCCCAGCACGAACTTCGGGGCGGCCTTCAGGGCCGGGTCCTGCAGCACGGCGGCGATATCCGCCTCCCCGGCGATGCGGACCAGGCTCAGGGCCTTGGCCACGATGCCAAAGCTGTTGGAATGCTGGAGTGGAACGTTTTTCTCGACTAACATCCGGGGGATTGTCTCACCCCAACACCCGTAACAAAGACTCGCATCATGCCCTCTTTCGACACCGTTCTTGAAGCCGATCTGGTCAAGGTCAAAAACGCCGTGGAAAACACCGGCAAGGAAATCGCCACGCGCTTCGACTTCAAGGGCACCTCCGCCTCCATCGAGCTGAAGGAAAAAGACATCACGCTGATCGGCGACAGCGACTTCCAGCTCGACCAGATGAACGACATCCTGCGCAACAAGCTCACCAAGGCCGGCGTCGACATCCGCTTCCTCGATGTCGGCAAGTCCGAAAAAATCGGCGGTGACAAGGTCAAGCAGGTGACCAAGGTGCGCAACGGCATCGAGGCCGAACAGGCCAAGAAAATCCAGCAGCTCATCAAGGGCAGCAAGGTCAAGGTGCAGGCCTCCATCCAGGGCGACGCGGTGCGCGTGACCGGCGCCAAGCGCGACGACCTGCAGGCCGCCATGGCCATGATCCGCGCCGAAATCAGCGACTTCCCGCTGAGCTTCAACAACTTCCGCGACTAGATAGAAATAACCATGACTCCCATGCTTGGCACTTCGCGTGCGGCACGCTTGCTGCTGGCGCTCGCGCTATTGCCCGCCGCCGCGCAGGCCCAGACCGTGGGCCTGGCCGGCATGCTGGGCAACAAGGCCTTGCTGATCGTGGACGGCGGCCCGCCCAAGACCGTCGCCCCCGGGGAAACGCACAAGGGCGTCAAGGTCGTCTCTACCTCCGGCGACCAGGCCGTGGTGGACCTCGACGGCAAGCGCCATTCCCTGCGTATCGGGGATGCGCCCATGAGCGTGGGTGCCAATGGAGGCCCCGGCACACAAGCCGGTCAGGGCAGCCGCATCGTGCTGACGGCCGGTAGCGGCGGGCACTTCATGACCCAGGGCCAGATCAACGGCAAGATGGCCCAGTTCCTGGTGGACACCGGCGCCAGCGCCGTCTCGATGTCGCTGGCCGATGCCGAGCGCATGGGCATTGACTACAAATCGGGCCGGCCCGTGCAGCTGGGTACGGCCAACGGCACCATCCTCGGCTGGCAGACCACGCTCGCCTCGGTGCGCGTCGGTGATGTGGAAGTCTTCAACGTGCCGGCCGTGGTGGCCGCGCGCGACATGCCCTTCATCCTGCTGGGCAACAGCTTCCTGACACGATTCCAAATGAATCGGACCAATGAAGAAATGGTCTTGACCCGGCGCTTCTGACCCTGCTTCGATCAAGAGCCACTCACAAAACCCAGCGAAGCGGTCCTGGCTAGGCGCGTCGCCGCAGACAGTACACCAGTACGGCAAGGCGGCGCAACAACGCCAGGAGGGTTTTTGAGGGGCTCAGCCCTTCTTGCCGCTACCGAGTTTCGACTCGGTCCCCTTGAGCAATTTGCTGATGTTCTCGCGGTGGCGATACACCAGCAGCGCGCTGATGGCGAACATCACCACCAGGATGGCCTTGTCGACATACCAGGCCTCGCGGTCACCGAACAGGTAGTACAGGGGCGCGAAAGCCGCCGAGACCAGCGAGGCCAGCGAGGAATAGCGCGAGAAGAAAGCGATGATCACCCAGGTGGCCAGCGTCGCCAGACCCAGGATCCAGCTCACGCCCAGCAGCACGCCCGCCGCCGTCGCCACGCCCTTGCCGCCCTTGAACTGGAAGAACACCGGGTACAGATGCCCGAGGAAAGCCGCAAAGCCGACGGCGGCCACCGTGCCGTCGCCCAGGCCGTAGTCGGCGCCGAACCATTTGACCAGCACCACCGGCAGCCAGCCTTTGAGGCCGTCCAGCAGCAAGGTCGCCACGGCGGCCGGCTTGCTGCCGGATCGCAGCACATTGGTGGCCCCCGGGTTTTTGCTGCCGTAGCTGCGCGGGTCGCTCAGGCCCATGAGCTTGCTGACGATGACCGCGAAAGACAGCGAGCCGAGCAGGTAGGCCAGCAGCGTGGCGCCAATTGAGTATGCGTAAACCATGGGTCTCCCTCTTTATATATGTGGTGGCTGCGGACCCTGGGGCCGGGGTCAGCCGTAGCCGGCGGCATTGTCCAGGCTGAGCGCGCAGTTCACCGATTTTGCACCGAGCAATGTGACACAGGCCTGCGGGTCTATCCCGACCAGGTAGCCGCGCCGCCCGCCGTTGATGGCGATTCTAGGCAAAGCCAGGATGCTTTCCTCGATATACACCGGCATGGCCTTGCGGGTGCCGAAGGGCGAGGTGCCGCCCACCAGGTAGCCGCTGTGGCGGTTGGCGACTTCGGGCTTGCAGGGCTCGACCGACTTGGCGCCTATCTGCCGCGCCAGGTTTTGGTCGAGACCTTGCGGTTGCCGTGCATCAGCACCACCAGCGGCCTGGCGTCCTGGTCCTGCATCACCAAAGTCTTGACGACGGTGAAGGGGTCAAAACCCAGCACCTCGGCGCTGTGCTGGGCGCCGCCGTGTTCCAGGTACTCGTAGGGGTGCTCGGTGAAGTCGACCTTATTCGCCTTCAACAACTGCGTAGCCGGAGTCTCGCTAACGTGATCCTTTTTGCCGTCTTTTTTGGCCATGGTGCAGCGCGCGCGACAAACCTGGGCTTACAGTGCCGGATCGCGCGATTCCCAGCGGATTTTGTCGATCTCGGCCAACACTTCGGGTGACAGTTTTGTGCCCCAGGCATCGAGGTCTTCATCCAGCTGCGCGACCGAGGTCACGCCGATGATGGTGCTGGCCACCTGCCACTTGGTGTAGCAAAAGGCCAGGGCCAGCTGCGTGGGCGTCAGGCCATTGGCGCGCGCCAGCGCGTTGTAGCGCCGCGCGGCGGCCAGTGCCTCGGGGCGGCCCCAGCGCTGCTTGCGCGTCGATTCGAATTTTGCGATGCGCGCCTCTTTCGGCGCGGCCGGGCCTTCGAAACCCGATTCGTCGTACTTGCCGGTCAGCAGGCCGAAGCCCAGCGGCGAATAGGCCAGCAGCGAAACGCCCAGGCGGTGCATGGTTTCATCCAGGCCGTTTTCCACGGTGCGGTTGATCAGGCAGTACGGGTTTTGCACCGCGGCCACGCGCGGCAGGCCGTGCTGTTCGGCCAGGCGCACGAACTCATGCACGCCGTAAGGGGTTTCGTTCGACAGGCCAATGGCGCGCACCTTGCCCGCCTTGACCAGGCCGGCCAGCGCCTCCAGCTGTTCATGGATGGAGGTGGCGGAACGCTCCTGCGCGGGGTTGTAGTACAGCGCGCCGAAGGCCGGCACGTGGCGTTCGGGCCAGTGGATCTGGTAGAGGTCTATCACCTCGGTCTGCAGGCGCTTGAGGCTGGCATCGCACGAAGCCACGATGTCCTTGGCCGTCATGCCGCTGCCGTCGCGAACCCAGGGCATGCCGCGCGAGGGGCCGGCCACCTTGGTAGCCAGCACCAACTTGTTGCGCGCCGACGGATTTTTGGCAAACCAGTTGCCGATGATGGTTTCGGTCGAGCCACAGGTTTCGGCGCGCGCCGGCACCGAGTACATCTCGGCCGTGTCGATGAAGTTGACGCCGCGCGACAGCGAACGGTCCAGGATGGCATGCGAGGTTTTTTCATCCACCTGTTCGCCGAAGGTCATGGTGCCCAGGCAAATAGGTGTCACCTGCAGGTCGCTGGAGCCGAGTTGGACTTTATTCATGGGATTTGCGCTTGATGCGGTTGGGGATGAGATAAGGGATGGATAAAAACGGGCTTGAGGCAGTGTTGCGTCAATGAAGAAGCGGTGTGACGAAGTTCACAAAGCGGCTAGTTTAAGGGCTTAACGCGCGGCTTGCTGAGGGCCAATTCGGGCCTTTGTCTTACAACTGCTCACCAATTGCCTGCCTAGTATTCACACTCCAACGATTTAATCGCTCGTGGCTGAATCCTGAAACGCCAACACGGCTTCATATACAGCTTCAAAACGACAATCGTCCAATTTTTCCCGAGGAGAACTTCCATGAACAAACTGACCACCACTTCCCTGAGCTGCGCCGTCCTGGCCGCCGCCATGCTTTCCGGCTGCGCCAACATGACGGAAACCCAGTCCGACACGGCCAAGGGCGCCGGCATAGGCGCTGTCGCAGGTGCGCTGCTGGGCGCGGCCACCGGCGGCTCCAAGGGCGCCGCCACCGGCGCGGTGCTGGGCGGTGCGGTCGGCGCGGGCGGCGGCTACATCTGGTCCAAGAAAATGCAGGACCAGAAAGCCGCGATGGAACGCGCCACCGCCGGCACCGGYGTGGCCGTGAGCCAGACCACCGACAACCGCCTGAAGCTGGACATCCCCAGCGACGTCTCGTTTGACGTGGGCCGCTCGGCCATCAAGCCCAACTTCGCGCCCATCCTGAACCAGTTCGCGACCAGCCTGAACCAGAACCCGGTCACGACGGTCACCATCATCGGCCACACCGACAACACCGGCTCCGACGCCATCAACAACCCGCTGTCGGTGGACCGTGCCGATTCGGCCCGCGACTACCTGGTCAGCCGCGGCGTGGCCCGCACCCGCATCGTGACAGACGGCCGCGGTTCGCGCGAACCGGTTGCCGACAACAGCACGCAGCAAGGCCGCGACAAAAATCGCCGCGTTGAAATCTACGTCGCCGAACATGTCGCAGCCCGCTGAGCATTGGCTAACCCATAAAAAAAGCACCTTCGGGTGCTTTTTTTATGTCTGCCTCAGGGCTATGACTGAGCCCTGAATCTCTCTTCTTCCTGCAATCGCAGAACCCGCCGCTGTACCTTGCCCGTCGTCGTCATCGGC
>NZ_JBFUBY010000189.1:0-9535 GCF_056405515.1 Polaromonas sp. P1_G2 | reverse complement strand
GCCTGCGGTAGGCATTCTGCGCAAGCTGCCCGGCCAGCGCCGCGTGTTTTTCGAGCAGGGCCGGCGCGCCGGATTCCGCGCTCGCGGCGGGTGCCTGCGCGGCAGCCGGGAAAGTGGCGAAAGGGGCGGCGCAAATCACCAGGCCGCACAGCAGCACAAGGCGCCCAAGACGTCGTCGAAAAGAATTCATGGTTCCAGTTTGCCAGCGCAAACAAGGCCTTCTTCGCGGATGCTCCCTCGTCCTACATGCAATCGCCGCAAGCGTGAAGCGAAAGGGAAATGAACGGGGAGGGCGGCGGGCCGCTCAAGCTTGCACTGTCTCCGCCAGCGCCTCCGGATCGTTCGCGGCGGAAGCTTCGAACTGCAGCGTGAGCCGGTTTTCCCCGCGTGTCAGGCGGACGGATTCCTGCCGGGCCAGGGCTTGCACATCGTCCCACTCCAGCAGGCGGTAAGGGGGTTTGTCCACCACGCGCACAGGCTCGGGGACCTCGGGCACTTTCAGTTCGATGTGTACCGAAAGGACATCCTCCGCGAACCCGGCGCTGATGAGCAGCTTGCCGGGCACGGCAGCCGCATCGGCCAGGCCTATGAGCGAGGCGGTCAGCACATTGCGCAGTGCCGATTGGGGAAGTCGCGCGGCAATGCTGCCGCTGCTGTTGACCACCGAAAAACCCCTGAACGAGAGTTGTGTCACCACCATGCCCACGCATTCCGCGATGCCTGCATCGGCCTTGACCGGCCGGTTGTCCTTGGGCGCGAGCCAACTCATCAAATCAGCGCAGGAGGCGGCCGCCTCTTTGGACAGCGCCACGATGTCGCGCGCGTTCTTGAGCAGCGCTTCCGGGTCAGGGTCGGCTTTTTGCAGGCGCCGCTCCAGCATTGCCGCCACCATGGCGATGGGCTGCAATGTCCCCGCCATGTTGTGGCGTATCACCGGGGCCAGCCGCCGCAGGAGCGCGTAATGCGCCGCTTCCGCCTCGCATCGTTGCAATCCGCTTGCCTGTTCCGCCGTGCTGCTGGACTGAGCGCTCATGGTGCTGGTGCCAATGAAAAGGTTCACGAAAACTGCAGCCAAACCTGCAGGGCCCACGCCGCGCAACGAACACATCTCGCTGCGATATTTTCAAGGCGTAACTACAAAATATACAGCGGCCAAAAAAGAATTTATGTAAGCCAAAGCCTACAGTTGTGAGGCTGTGACGGGCGCGCCGCAGATTGTTTTCGCCGTTAAGTAAATAGTGCGATATCTGGTTGTCATTCTGAATCTTCGCGAGTAATCTCGGCACCCGTTTCTACAAAAAGTTACCGCCAATACAGGATGAATGATATGGAGGCTCTAGCCAAGCTTTCGGTGATCGAGCGCGACACCGAATTGAAGTCCATTCTCAAATCTTTGAGCGCGCTCAGGCGCGGTGAATCCGGCGTCACACTCCCGACGGAGTGGGATGGCATCTATGGAAAGATCGCCGCCGAATTCAACCAGCTGTCGGCCATGACGACGGCGACCACCAGCCGCTGCAAAGGCCTGGCATCCAAGTCCCGCCTGTCAACACGCGCCAGCCGGCGCCTGCCCGAGGAAAAACTCTCGGGCTTCTGGCTGCAGAACGCGATGGCCATCAACACCGTGCTCGACGAAGCCGACACGGTGACGGAGCAGACCAAGGTGGTGCTGACCGCATTGACCGACCTGAAGAAAGGCGACGCGCGCGCATCCCTGCCGCAAGACTGGACCGGCGTGCCCGGCAAGGTCGCAGATGCCTTCAACGACGTGGTCTCGGAAAACGTGCGCATGGCGCGCGAGCTTGAACGCCTGAGCCGCGTGGTCGGCAAGCAAGGCCGGCTCAAGGAACGGGCCTTTGTGCCTGACGCCACGGGTTTCTGGCGCGACTCTGCGGAGTCCATCAATTCGCTGATCGCCGACCTGGTCCACCCGACCAGTGAAGTGGCCCGCGTGATCGGCGCCGTGGCCCAGGGCGACCTGTCCAAGAGCATGGCGCTGGAGGCCGAAGGCAGGGCGCTGGAAGGCGAGTTCCTGCGCACCGCGATGATCATCAACAAGATGGTGGAGCAGCTCGGTACCTTCTCGGCCGAGGTGACGCGYGTGGCGCGCGAAGTSGGCACCGAAGGCAAGCTGGGCGGCCAGGCSSASGTGCMAGGCGTKGCCGGCACCTGGAAGGACTTGACCGACTCGGTCAACKCCATGGGCTCCAACCTCACGGCGCAGGTGCGCAACATCGCCGAGGTGACGACGGCCGTGGCGGCCGGTGACCTGTCCAAGAAGATCACGGTGGACGTGAAGGGCGAGATTCTCGAACTTAAAAACACCATCAACACCATGGTGGACCAGCTGCGGTCCTTTGCGTCCGAGGTGACGCGTGTGGCGCGCGAAGTGGGTACCGAAGGCAAGCTGGGCGGCCAGGCCGACGTGCAGGGCGTGGCCGGCACCTGGAAAGACCTGACCGACAACGTGAACTTCATGGCCGGCAACCTGACATCCCAGGTGCGCAACATCGCCGACGTGACCAAGGCCGTGGCCGCCGGTGACCTGTCCAAGAAGATCACGGTGGACGTGAAAGGCGAGATTCTCGAACTCAAGAACACCATCAACACCATGGTGGACCAGCTTTCCTCGTTCGCTTCCGAGGTGACGCGGGTTGCGCGCGAGGTGGGTACCGAAGGAAAACTGGGCGGCCAGGCCGACGTGCAGGGCGTGGCCGGCACCTGGAAGGATCTGACCGACTCGGTCAACTCGATGGGCTCCAACCTGACCGGCCAGGTACGCAACATCGCCGAGGTGACGACGGCCGTGGCGGCCGGCGACCTGTCCAAAAAGATCACAGTGGACGTGAAGGGCGAAATCCTGGAACTCAAGAACACCATCAACACCATGGTGGACCAGCTGTCCTCGTTCGCTTCCGAAGTGACGCGCGTGGCGCGCGAAGTGGGCACCGAAGGCAAGCTGGGCGGCCAGGCCGACGTGCAGGGCGTTGCCGGCACCTGGAAAGACTTGACCGATTCGGTGAATTCCATGGGGTCCAACCTCACGGGCCAGGTGCGCAACATCGCCGAGGTGACCAAGGCCGTGGCCGCCGGCGACCTGTCCAAAAAGATCACCGTGGACGTGAAGGGCGAAATCCTGGAGCTCAAGGCCACCATCAACACCATGGTCGACCAACTGCGCTCCTTCGCGTCCGAGGTGACGCGGGTGGCGCGCGAGGTGGGCACCGAAGGCAAGCTGGGCGGTCAGGCCGACGTGCAGGGCGTGGCCGGTACCTGGAAGGACTTGACGGATTCCGTGAACTCCATGGGCTCCAACCTCACAGGCCAGGTGCGCAACATCGCCGAGGTGACGACCGCCGTGGCGGCCGGCGACCTGTCCAAGAAGATCACGGTGGACGTGAAGGGCGAAATCCTGGAGCTCAAAAATACCATCAACACCATGGTGGACCAGCTGCGGTCTTTCGCCTCCGAAGTGACGCGTGTCGCACGCGAGGTGGGCACCGAAGGCAAGCTGGGCGGGCAGGCCGATGTGCAGGGTGTGGCGGGTACCTGGAAGGACTTGACGGATTCCGTGAACTCCATGGGCTCCAACCTGACCGCACAGGTGCGCAACATCGCCGAGGTGACGACGGCTGTGGCTGCCGGTGACTTGTCAAAAAAGATCACGGTGGACGTGAAAGGCGAGATTCTCGAGCTCAAGAACACCATCAACACCATGGTGGACCAGCTGCGATCCTTTGCTTCCGAGGTGACGCGTGTGGCGCGCGAAGTGGGCACCGAAGGCAAGCTGGGCGGCCAGGCCGACGTGCAGGGCGTTGCCGGCACCTGGAAGGATTTGACCGACAACGTGAACTTCATGGCCGGCAACCTGACGTCCCAGGTGCGCAACATTGCCGACGTGACCAAGGCCGTGGCGGCCGGCGACCTGTCCAAAAAGATCACGGTGGACGTGAAGGGCGAAATCCTCGAACTTAAGGCCACCATCAACACCATGGTGGACCAGCTGCGGTCCTTCGCGTCCGAAGTGACGCGGGTGGCGCGCGAAGTGGGAACCGAAGGCAAGCTGGGCGGCCAGGCCGATGTGCAGGGTGTGGCCGGCACCTGGAAGGACCTGACCGACAACGTGAACTTCATGGCCGGCAACCTGACCAGCCAGGTGCGCGGCATTGCGCGCGTGGTGACGGCCGTGGCCAACGGCGACCTGGAACGCAAGCTGACCGTGGAGGCCAAGGGCGAGATCGCCGCTTTGGCCGACACCATCAACGGCATGACCGATACGCTGGCCACCTTCGCCGACCAGGTGACCTCGGTGGCGCGCGAGGTGGGTGTTGAAGGCAAGCTGGGCGGCCAGGCCAAGGTGCCGGGCGCGGCCGGCACCTGGAAGGGCCTGACCGAAAACGTCAACCAGCTGGCCGCCAACCTGACGACCCAGGTGCGCGCCATTGCCGAGGTGGCGACGGCCGTGACGCAGGGCGACCTGACGCGTTCCATCACCGTGGAAGCGCTGGGCGAGGTGGCCGCACTGAAAGACACGATCAATGAAATGATCCGCAATCTCAAGGACACCACCCAGGTCAACACCGAGCAGGACTGGCTCAAGACCAACCTGGCCAAGTTCAGCCGCATGCTGCAGGGCCAGAAAGACCTGGTGGCCGTGGGCCACCTGATCCTCTCGGAGCTCGCGCCCGTGGTGGGTGCCCAGCAGGCCGAGTTTTATGTGCTGAGCTACACGCATGAAAGGCCGCGCCTGCGCCTGATGGCGAGTTATGCCTCGGACGGGCAGGGCGCTTACGGCAAGGAAATCGACCTGGGCCAGGGCCTGATAGGCCAGTGCGCTTTCGACAAGCAGAAGATATTGCTGACCTCCTCGCTGCCGCAGGGCCTCAAGATATCCTCCGGCCTCACCGAGGTGGCGCCCATGGACATCCTGGTGCTGCCCATCATCTTCGAGGGCCAGGTTCGGGGCGTGGTCGAGCTGGCCTCGGTCGAGCGCTTCAACCCCACGCACCAGGCCTTCCTGGACCAGCTCACGGAAAGTATCGGCATCGTGATCAACACGATCGAAGCCAATATGCGCACCGAGGACCTGCTGACCCAGTCGCAGTCCCTGGCGCAGGAGCTGCAAAGCCGGCAGGAAGAACTGCAGCAGACCAACGAGGAGCTGCAGGAAAAAGCCCACCTGCTGGTCCAGCAGAACGACGAGGTGGAGCGCAAGAACCAGGAGGTCGAGCAGGCCCGCCAGGCGCTCGAAGAAAAAGCCAAGCAGCTTTCGCTGACCTCCAAGTACAAGTCCGAGTTCCTGGCGAACATGTCGCACGAGCTGCGCACGCCGCTCAACAGCCTCTTGATCCTGTCCGACCAGCTGTGCAAGAACTCGGAAGGCAACCTGACAGCCAGGCAGGTCGAGTTCTCCAAGACCATTCATTCATCCGGCAACGATTTGCTGATGCTGATCAACGACATCCTGGACCTGTCCAAGATCGAGTCGGGCACGGTGGTGGTGGACGTCAATGAGTTGCGTCTGTCCGACCTGCAGATGTACGTCGAGCGCACCTTCCGCCACGTCGCTGAGGCCAAGAGCGTGGATTTCCTGATCACCACCGGCCTGCAGCTGCCGGTGTCCATGGTGACCGACGTCAAGCGCCTGCAGCARRTSCTSAAGAACCTGCTSTCCAACGCCTTCAAGTTCACGCACCAGGGCCATGTGGCCCTGGCCATCGAGGAAGCCTTCACCGGCTGGAGCCCGGACAACGAGGAACTCAACCGCGCCCAGCAGGTGCTGGCGTTTTCCGTCACCGATACCGGCATCGGCATTTCCGCCGACAAGCAGCAGATCATCTTTGAAGCCTTCCAGCAGGCCGACGGCTCTACCTCCCGCAAATACGGCGGCACCGGCCTGGGCCTGGCCATCAGCCGCGAGCTTTCTCGCCTGCTGGGCGGCGAAATCCGCCTGTCCAGCGCACCCGGCGAGGGCAGCAGCTTTGTGCTTTACCTGCCGCTGGTCTACGCCTCGCCGCGCGGCGCGCGCAAGCCCGGCGGCAGCGCCGAACAGCGCATCGAAGCCAGCGCGCCCATTAGCCGGCTGGGCTTCGAGAAGCTGGAGCCCGCTTTTGATGAAACCGCCCTGGTGGTGGACGCCAGCGCCCTGGCCAACGAAGCAGCCGACGACCGGCACGCCATACAGCCCGGCGACTTCGTGCTGCTGATCGTGGAAAACGACCTGGCCTTCGCCGGCTTCCTGCTCGACGCGGCCCGCGCCAAGGGCTTCAAGGGCCTGGTGACCCCGTTGGGCGCCGGCGCGCTGACGCTGGCGGCCGAGTACAAGCCCTCGGCCATCACGCTGGACATGCACCTGCCGGACATGGAAGGTTGGCGCGTGCTCGAGCGCATCAAGCAGGACGCCGGCGTCCGGCACATCCCGGTCTGCGTCATCTCCACCGACGACTCCAAGGACCGTGCCTACCGCTCGGGCGCCATGGCCTTCATCGAAAAACCGATCCCGTCCAAGGAAGTGCTCGACGAGATGCTGGAGCAGCTGCACCGCTATGTGTCGCGCTCGGTCCGGCATATGCTGGTCGCCCTGAAGGACGATGTCCTGCGCGGCGAGGTTACCGGCATGCTGCAGCACAGCCATGTGCAGTGCACCGCCGTGGCCTCGCTGGCCGGCGTCAAAGCTGAAGACTTCGCCCGTTTTGAATGTGTCGTCACCGACGATGCCTCCCTGACCGAGGGCTTCGAAGGCATGCGCCGCGCCGCGCCGGAACGCCGGGCGCTCGGGCCGCTGCCCGTGGTGGTCTGGCGTGAAGGGCCCATCGATGCGCTGCACCAGCCGGCCTGGCAGTCCCGCGACGGCTTCCTGTTCCGCGAGGCCAGGTCCATCCCGCGGGTGCTGGACCAGGCCATGCATGCCCTGCACCTGACGGAGGCGCGCATGACCGAAAAGCAGCGCGGCACCCTGAGGGCCCTGCACGACGCCAACAAATCGCTGGCGGGTAAAAGGGTGCTGATCGTCGACGACGACATGCGCAACATCTTTGCCCTGGCCACCGTGCTCGAAGAGGAGGGCATGGACATCGTCTGGGCCGACAACGGCCACGACGCCATCGCCAAGGTCGCCTCCGACCCGCAGCTCAGCGTGGTGCTGATGGACATCATGATGCCGGTCATGGACGGCCTGGTCACCATGCAGGAGATCCGCAAGCTGCCGGCCGGCAAGAGCCTGCCCATGATCGCCGTCACGGCCAAGGCCATGAAGGGCGACCGCGAGAAATGCATAGAGGCCGGCGCCTGGGACTACCTGTCCAAGCCGGTCAACACCGAAAACCTGCTGGCCGTGCTGCGTGCCTGGTTGCCCCGATGAGCGCTGTCCTCATGCCGCAGGAGCCGGCCACCATGCTCAATCCCGATCCCGTCAACATCCTGATCGTCGACGACCTGCCTGAAAAGCACGTCGTCATGGGCAGCATCCTCGAGGAACTGGGGCAGAACCTGGTCAGCGCCCGTTCGGGCCGCGAGGCGCTTCGCCTGATCCTGCAGATGGACTTCGCCGTCATCCTGCTCGACGTCAACATGCCCGACATCGACGGGCTGGAAACCGCCAGCCTGATCCGGCAGTACAAAAAGACCGCGCAGACGCCCATCCTCTTCATCACGGCCTACGTGGACGAGATGCAGGCCGCCAAGGGTTACGAGCTGGGCGCGRTCGACTACATCTCGACCCCCGTCGTGCCCGGCGTGCTGCGCTCCAAGGTCAAGGTGTTCGTGGAGCTGCACCGCATGCACCGCCAGCTGCAGCAGCAGGCCGTCGAGCGCGAGGCGCTGGCGCGGGCCGAAGCGGCCCGCAGCGCCGCGGAAGAGGCCACGCGCCGCGCCGCCTATCTGGCCGAGGCCAGCCAGCGCCTGTCCATGTCGCTCAACATCGACGCCACCGCCCATGCTCTGGCCGACATCGCCGTGCCGGGCCTGGGCTCCATGGCCGCCGTTTCCTTGCTGGACGACCACGGCGAACTGCACTGCCGCTGCCTCAAGATCATCGGCGAGGCCGACCCCACCTTGGGCCCGGTCTTGCTGGAATGCCACCGCGAGCTGAGCCCGGCCATGGCGGCGGTGGTCCGCGGCGCCATGCTTTCGCGCGACATCCAGTTCCTGCCCGCGACCGAGGCCGGCGGTTTCGCGCAGGCCGACGCCGCGCTGCTAAGCGAGGTCGTGGGCCGGGCCTCCATCGCCATGGAAAACGCCAGGCTCTACACGCTGGTGCAGGAGGCCGACCGCCGCAAGAACGAGTTCCTCGCGATGCTGGCGCACGAGTTGCGCAACCCGCTGGCGCCGATACGCAACGCGGTCCACATCATCAACGGGGCCCAGGTGGCCGACCCGACGGTGGCCTGGGCGCGCGACGTGATCGCACGCCAGGTCGACCACATGTCCCGGTTGGTCGACGACTTGCTCGACGTGTCGCGCATCGTGCGCGGCAAGGTGACCGTCCACATGGAGCCGCTGCTGCTCGCCACCCTGTGCGAGCGCGCCGTCGAAGCCAGCAACCCCTTGCTGGCCGCGAGGCAGCAGTCGCTCACGGTCAAGCTCCCGGACGAGGCCTTGGTCCTGCGGGGCGACCTGGTGCGCCTGTCCCAGGTGCTGTCCAACCTGCTCAACAACGCCTCCAAGTTCACCGACCCGCAAGGAACGATCACCCTGGACGCATCGCTGAAGGGCGACAGCATTTTTATCACCGTCTCCGACACCGGCCAGGGCATAGACGCCGAATTCCTGCCGCACATCTTCGACCTGTTCGCCCAGGGCGACCAGGCGCTGGACCGCGCCCAGGGCGGGCTGGGCATAGGCCTCACGCTCGTCAAGCACCTGGTGGAGCTGCACCAGGGAACGGTCGAGGCCTACAGCGAAGGCCGCGGCAAGGGAAGCCGCATCACCGTGTCCTTCCCGGCCAAGCTTGCAGCACAGGGAGCGGCCCTTCCCGCCGCCGTAGCGCCGAAAGCCGCGAGGCCGGCGCCGGCCGCCTCCCGCAAAGTCCTGGTCGTCGACGACTTGCCAGCTTCGGCGGACACGCTGAAAGTTTTGCTGGAACTCGAAGGCTATGTGGTGAGGATCGCGAACGACGGCGCGGCGGCGCTCACGGTGGCCCAGGAGTTCGGGCCCGACGTGCTCATCCTCGACATCGGCCTGCCCGGCATGGACGGGTTTGAAGTCGCTCGCCAATTGCGCAGCCGGCCTGAATCCAAAGATGCTCTGTTGATTGCCTTGACGGGGTATGGGGAGGCTGAGAGTCGGCAACGGTCGCAACGGGCTGGGTTTGATCATCATGTGGTCAAGCCGGCTGATATCGATTTCTTGCTGTCTCTTGTTGGGCAGCCGCCCGGGGTTCGGAATGTGGTGGACGGGCTTTAGTTCTTTGGGTGTTCTGGGCGCTGATGTTGGTTTGGATTCCGGGGCCGGGGTTGCCGGCAGCAACTCACTTTTCTTTGCTTCGCCAAATAAAAGTAAGCAAAAGAAAGGCGACCCGCAGTCTGGGTCCCTACGC
>NZ_JBFUBY010000188.1:0-10274 GCF_056405515.1 Polaromonas sp. P1_G2 | reverse complement strand
CTGCAACCGGCCTGGCCGCCGGAGCCGCCGGCAAAACCGGCCGCGCCGCCCGCCAGGCCGCCTGCGCCGGCCGCATTGGCGCAAGTAAAAGACCCTTGCGAGGTGTTCCCCGCCCGGCCGCCTTGCCCCACATAAATATTCAGCACCGTTCCCGGCGCCGCGTAGTAAGTGCCGGTGGCCCGCGCACCCGCGCCGCCGGCGCCGCCCCAGCCGTTGGAGTCATTGCCGCCGCTGCCGCCGCCCGCGCCGTTGGCCTGGATGGTCACGCCGCCGGCGCCCGCGGGCACGGTGTAGGTCTGCACCGCGCCGGTGTAATTGAAAGTCGTCTGCGCCATCGCCCAGGGCGCGGCCAGCAGCAGCAAGGCGGCGCCCCATGCGGCCCTCAACAGGCCGCGTGAAGGCGCCGGCTTGCGCGGCAGGCCGGGGCGGGAAACAGGGCGTTGAAGAGGCATCATGATTGGGGGGCCGCCGTGCGGGAAGGAGAAAGCGCGGCGCCGGAAGGCTCGCCGAACACGTTCTCGTCAAACTTGAAGCGTACACGCAGATAGAGGCCGCGCTGGGTATAGGCCTCGCCCGCCATGTCCGCGGCCTTGAAACCCTTGAAGTTATAGCCCACCGACACCCACATGTTTTTCCAGGCGAGGTAGCCGACTTCCACGCCCGCGGCGGTTTCGGCGGCGCCGTTGCCCCACATGCGGTAGGCCTGCAGGCTGACGTCCCAGTTCTGGGTCAGGTCCCAGGTGGAGCGGCCGCCTATCAGCTGCGTGAAGGAGCGGCTGCTGATGCCGTTGGAGCGGTCCCGGCCCCACTTGGCGGCGTAGCGCCCGCTCATGGCCCAGTTGCGGTTGGGCTGCACGTTGAGGTGGGTGGACAGGATCAGGCCGGATTCGTCGCGGCTCAGTCCGGGGCCCAGGGTGTTGTCCGAATCCTTTTTGTACTCGACGCGGCCCAGCGCGTTCCACATGTCGGTCTCGACCGGGCGGTAGGCCACGCCGGACTGCGCCGTGATGAGCTCGCGCTTGCCGCCGCCCGCGCCGAGGTTGGTCTGCTCGCTGTAGAGGCCGCGGTTGAGCAGTGTCCAGCTGTCGTCCAGCTTGTTGGCCAGCGCGCCGGTGAGCAGCCAGCTGCTCGAGTTGGTCGAGGTCTGCCACTGGACCTGGCCCGAGGCCTTCCAGGTGGCCGCGGCGGTGTAGTCGGCGCCCAGCGTCACGGCGCTGGAATCGTCGACGACCACGCCCGAAATCGGCTTGATGCGCTGGACGCTGGCCGTCAGGCCGACGCCGTTGTCCAGGCGCCAGAGCCGGCGCAGGCCCAGGGCGGCTTCGCTGGTGCGGCCGTTGATGCTGTCGCCCATGCGGTATTCGTTGAACAGCTGCGTGCTGTCGGTCAGCTCGGTGTTGATGCCGGCGACGGTGGTGTACTGCGAGGTCGAGGCGTTGAGCGTGTAGATGCTCTTGAGGCTGTTGATGAAGTCGTGGCGCGCATACAGGCGCGTCGTCGAATTGATGGCGTAGTTGCCGCCCACGCCGACCTCACGGCCGCCGCTGCCGTCGATGGCGTACTCGGCCAGGCCGTAAACGTCGGCCTGCGGCACGTCGGGCACGGGCACCGTCACCTTGACGCGCGCGGTGGTGGTGCCGACTTCCTCCGAAGAGCCCGCCGCCATCGCCGCGGCCGAGGGAACGATGGGCACGGTGGAACCCGGCAGGGCCGGGCCGGACAGCGCGGCGGCGGTATTGGCGGCGCTGTAGCGCACGCCGACTTCCACCTTGATGTTGCCGGCCATGCTGTGCTCCAGCTTGAGCTCGGCGCCGGTCTGCGACGCGCCGGTCACGCTGTTGGCGGTGCGCAGCGCTTCGCCGACCACGCGGTTCTTTTCGTCCACCGCGTAACCGAGCTTGGCGCCGTACTCGGACTGGCCGGCCGACTGCACGCTGTTGGGGTTGAAGAAGCCGGCGCTGGTCTTGGCGCCCCAGACGCGCGCCTGCAGCGCCTGGTCCTCATGGCGGATCTCGACGCGCTGGCCCGAACCCTTGCCCTGCAGGTCGGTGCTGCTGCGCGCGATTTCGCCGGTGGCCACCGTCTTCTCGCCGAGTTTGGCCGTCACATTCAGGCCGTCCAGGTTCTGGCGGTTGGCCGGGTCGGTGTCGCGCATCGTCGAGGCGCCCAGCGTCACGGCCGGCGTGACCTCCAGGCGGGCCTCGGCGCCGGCGACGGTGTGTTTCACGCCGCCGGTGTCGACCGAGTAGCTCACGCGCACAAAGATGGGGTTGAGGTCGGTGTCCACGCTGGGCACCGGCGACTTCAGCAGCAGCCGGCCGCTCATGGGTTCGATCTCGTAGTCGGTGAACTGCGTGAGCGGCGCGTCGTTGACGATGACCGAGGCCTGGCTGCGGTTGCGCGTGAGGATGTTGACCTGCTGGCTGTTGACCACGCCGTTGATGTTGAGCAGGAAGGGGCCGGAGGTGCCGTTGGCGCGGAATTCCTGCACCAGCTGCGTGGTCGCGGTGCGGCTGGCRAAACCCTCCACGGTGACTGCGCCTTCCTGGTAGCGGCCCTTCACGCCGTTGAGCGCCCGCGAATACTGCGTGAGCTGGCGCGCCGCGTTGTCGCTTTGCGTCGAGTAGTCGCCCAGCAGCGCGTAGTTGCTGCCGTTTTGCAGCATCACGTAGAGCTTGCCGGTGGACTGCGCGTCGAAGCCGCGCGCCGATGAATCGCCGTACACCGGGTAGAACTGGCCGGGCTGGATGTCGCGGAACAGTGCCGTGTCCGAAGGCTTGTCGGAGTCGTAGGCCAGCGTCAGCAGCGAGGAACCGAGGACCTTGCCTTTAAGGAACAGCGCGGTGCGCGCGGCGGCTTCGCCCTTGCCGCCGGAAAAACTGCGCGAGGTGCTCTGGATCTGGCGCTCGAACACATCGCCGCTTTGCGCGGGCTGCAGCGCCGAGGGGTTGAGTTTGCGCAGGTTGATCGTGCCTTCGACGATACCGGCGGCGATCATGGGCCGCAGGTTGGGCATGAACTCGATGGTAGAGGTCGACTTGACGGTGCCGCTGGTGATGGTGAGCTCGGCCTTGCCGGGCTGGGCCGGCGGCAGCAGCAGGAAGCGGCCTTCACCGCCCTCGACAAACACCTGGGTGCCGGGCTGGCGTGCATCGAGGTCGGGCGTCTGCCACTGGCCCTGGCTGGCTTGCAGGCTGACCTGGGTGCGCGCGGCCACGGGCAGGCCCTGCGCATCGCGCAGCGCGATGGTGACGGGCACGGCGGTCGCGCCGTCAGCGACCAGCTGCGCGGGCGCGCCGATGTCGA
The DNA here is from genome assembly GCF_056405515.1 of Polaromonas sp. P1_G2. Lineage (NCBI taxonomy): Bacteria > Pseudomonadati > Pseudomonadota > Betaproteobacteria > Burkholderiales > Comamonadaceae > Polaromonas > Polaromonas sp. P1_G2. The sequence goes on along the minus strand of NZ_JBFUBY010000188.1, from coordinate 6,968 downwards.
TCCTGGCCAGGGCGCCGGGCACGCGCAGCGTGATCTGCGCGGTGCCGCGCGCATTGCCGAAACCGTCGAGGGCGCGCACGGCCAGCGTGTTGCGGCCGGGTTTCAGGTCCACGCCGATGTATTCCCAGGCCAGGACCTTGTTCTTCTCAAGGCTGCTTTTCTTGCCGACCTGCGTCGCGGGCACAGGCTGGCCGTTGACGGTCAGTTCAAAGCGCGCGCCCAGGGGTCCCTTCACGCGGACCCGGGTCTGCGCGACCGGCAGCAGCTGCTCGTCAACCAGGCCCACAAAGGCGGTCGCCGCATCCAGTTCCGGCAGCAGGTCTTCCAGCGGTTGCAGCACCTGTTCGGCCGCGGCCGGCTCGGCGCCGGCAGGCGTGGGGGGCTGTGCCGGCTCCACGCTGGCGGGCGTGTAGATGGGCTTGGGCAGGCGGGCATTGGGCGTTGCCGGGCCGCCGGTGTCGCCCACGGCGCCCAGGTTGCCTTGCAAAGGAGCCGGCGCCACGGCATTGCTGCCGGCGTTGTTTTGCTGCGCACCCGGCAGGCCCATGGCGCCGGCGGCGGGCAGCGTGCGGCTGTCCGCCGCGACGGCGCCGCGGTTGGCCTGCAGCAGCGTGCCGGCGGCCTGGGTGATTTCCGACGGGTTGCCCAGCGCCTTGCGGCGCGCGGCGATCTGGTCGCGAACGCCGGGCGTGCATTCGGCGATGGCGAAGTCGGCCTTGTGCAGCTCGCCGTTGATAAGGTCCACGAAGCGGCTGCCGGCGTCGAAGGCGTTGCGGTTGTTCAGCACGGCCAGCGTGGCGCCCGCGGGCAGCGTGATGTTGTCGACCTTGGCCACATGGGTGCGCGGCTCCAGGCCGTAGAAGCTGTACTTGCCTTCTTCGTCCGTCACGGCATAGGTGCCGTCTTCCAGGTAGATGCGCACACCCGGAATGCCCGGCTCGCCCGCGTCCTGCACGCCGTCGCGGCTGCAGTCCGCAAACACCTTGCCGAACACATACGCCTTGTTGGAAAACACCCCGCCCACCACCTGCACACGCACGCTGGAACTGTTGGAGCGCACCGCGCCGCTGGCGGCCTGGGCCGTGTTGATGCCGTTGCCGCTCTGGCTGCCCGCGCCCACGCGCACGCGGTAGGTCAACACGGGCTGCGCGCCGGCGGCCAGGTTGCCGACGGCAAATTGCAGGCTGGGGCCGGCACCGCCGGCGGGGTCGGCCAGCACCGCGCCGTTGAGCCGCGCGGTGCCGCGCACATAGGCGAAGCCGGCCGGCAGGCTGTCGCTGACCACGGTGGCGGGCAGCGCTACGGCAGAAACGTTGTTGAGCTTGATCGAATAATCGACAAAGTCGCCGATCTCGGCGGTCTTCTTGTTGGCGGTTTTCTGGATGAAGAGGCTGCCCGTGGTAGCGCCGGGGTCAAGGGGAACGTCGAAATGCACCGGCGCGAGCGCCACCAGAAAATTGCCGCCATAAGAACCCGGCGTGTCGATCACCCGGCCGGCCGGCTGCAACGCCGCAGGCACCCGCGAAGGAAAAGAAAAGCCAGCCGGCGGGGTAACCACCAGCCGATAGCGGCTGTTGAGCACCAGCGGGAATTCATAAAAACCGTCGGCCGCGGTCACGACGACGCTGGGCGCCGGCGTGACGCCGTCCATCAGGAACACCACGGCCGGGCCGCCGGGGTTGCCGCCGTTGCCCGCACCGAGGACGTCAATCAGCTGCACCGTGGCGCCGGCGACGGGCTGGTTGGTGGCCGAGTTGTAGATGGTGCCCGAAGGGTCGACCAGCAGCGTGGTGCTGACCGACACCGAGATGCCGCCGCAAGCGGTGATGGTGGCGACCACGGTGTCGTTGCGCAGCACCTCGAGGATGCCGTCGCCGGAGGCCACGATGTGCGAGGCCGCGTTGGCGGTGGGAACGCTGGGCAGGATGCGGAACACGCCGGTGTTGGGCCCGGTTTCCACGGCGATGTAGGTTTCCGAGTCGCCGGTGAGCTGGCTCACGATGGTGATGGGCACTGTGCCTATCGTGCTTGGGTCGGCATTGCAGATGGACGCGTCAGCCTGCACAAACAGTGCGTTGCCTGGAATGCTCTGGGAGGCGTGCACCGCATAGCTGTTGGTGGTATAGAACTGGAGGCTTGCCGTGTGCGCAGGCAGCGGTAGCACCACGGTGTTGCTGGCGGTGGTCAGCGGCGCGGCGGCATCGGTCCAGTCGGCGTAGGCCGCGCCCGTCACGTTATTGGCGGCATTCGAATTGACCATGACGCTGAACTGCCCCAGGAACAGGCCGCCCTGCGGCAAAGTTGCGATGGCCCAGGCCACCGCGTCCACCACGGCGCCGCCCGGCACAGTGGTGACATAGCTGCCGGTGGCGGCGCCCTGCAAGTGGTACAGCGTCTGCGCGCCGGGATTGGTGGCGGGCTGGACTGAAGCGAATACCGTGTTCACCGGCACCGGTGCGCGCAGGATGAACAGCGCGGCGGGCGCGCCGTTGACCGTCACGTTGGCGGGGCTGGCCGCCATGTTGCCGTTGTTGATGGCTCTGGCCGTGAAGTTGAGCGCCACGCTCTGGGTCGCGGTGGCCGTCGAAGCGGCGTAGCTGACCTGCACGGCCGCGCCGTTGGTCAGGTTGAGGGTGTCCGTGTTGGTGGCCGTGGCGTTTTGCAGCTGGCTGACCGCGCGCAGGCTGAGCTGCGCGGTCTGGCCGGGCACGGCGCCGGGCGGAATCTGGCCGGTGATCAGGAGGCCCGCGGTGGCACCCACGGCCACCGGGACCACGCCGCCCGCGGGTACCACCGGCTCACCGGCATCGACCAGGCCGTTGCCGTTGACGTCCAGCACYACCTTCAGGTTCAGCGGCGTGAAGGCGCTGCCGCCGGCCACGTTGGCGGTCACCAGGTAGTTGGTGGCGGTGTTGCCTGTGTTGGCCAGGTTGTGGCTGATGGTGAAGGACGAGCCGACGCCGATCAAGAGGTTCTGGCTGGAGGTCAGCGTCAGCGCTTCAAGCGCCGCCACCGTGGTGTTCACGGTGTTGGAATTGATGCGCACCGGCAAGCCCGTCGCCGTGTCCACGAAGGTCGCGCTCGCGGTATTGCTGATCACCGTCCCCACCGGGGTCGGCGCTGCCTGTGCGGCTGCCCAGATGAGCAGCAACATGCAGGAGATCAGCAGTTTGCGCAGCGGGCCAAAAAGCATGTGGGTTGGATGGATGGTTGGGTTGCGGCAGGGCGTCGCTTTCCAAAGGGCACGCTGTCGTGCCCTTGGAAAAGCGGGGAAGCTTTCGCTTCCCGCGCAAGAGGTCAGTCCCGGGTCAGGGGTTGATACGGACGCCGAAGGTCACGATGGCCGACTGACCGGGGGTCAGGGTGCCGATCGTCGCGGTGACGGTGCCAGCGGAGGCCGCGGCGGGGCCGGTCACCGTACCCACCGTGCTGGCAGCGGCGCTGCTCAGCGTGGTGTAGCTCGGTGTCGCGTCGGACACGACGACGGAGGTCGCATTCGCGGATCCCACGTTGGTCACCGTGATCTGGTACAGCACGCACTGGTTGGGACGGGCGCTCAGGGTGGCCGCCGCGTAGACCGTGCCGCCATTGGGGCCGGCGCAGGCCGTATCCAGGGATTGCGCCTTGGACAGGGTCAGGTTGCCGGCGATCACAGTGGTGCTGTCAACAGCGGTGGCCACGGCGGGAACCGTCGTCGCGTAGCTGCCGTTGCTGGTGGTGACCGTGATGGTCGTGGCATCCACCGCGCCGGGAGTTGCGCCGCTCGGTGCGATCACCTTGTTGAACACGGTGATGGAAGCGCCGGGAGCCAGGCCCGCGGGCAAGACACCCGCTGCATGCAGGGTGCTGCTGATCTGCGGGTCGGTCGCGTCGAGCACGCCGTTGGCGTTGGCATCGTAGTACAGCGCGGACGTCCAGCCGGCCGGGGCCTGGTTGTCGGAGGCGGACAGGGTCAGCGTGCTGACCGTGCCGTTGCCTTCCAGCACGTTGCCGGTGTTGGTCAGGGTGTGGCTGTAGACGTAGGAACCGCCGGGATAGGTCTGGCCGGCGCCGTTGGGCGTCAGGGTGACCGAGCGCACGGCGTTCACGACCACCGCGTCATGCAGCGTATCCGAAGCATTCGACGTGGGCGACAGCGTGCGGAAGTACAGCTGCGTGGTGCCCGCTGCAAAGCCGGCAGGCACACCGACCACTGCGCAGACGACGACGTTGCCGCCGGCGGCCACGGAGCCGGTGTTGGTGATGGTCGCGCCGGTGGTCGAGCAGTTGCCCACGCCGCCGTCGGCGCGGAAGCTGACTGTCCAGCCGGCCGGCAGCGTCACGCTGGCGAAGGTGTTGACCGTGCTGGCGCCCAGGTTGTAGCTGTCCGGCGAAGGGCCGGTGTTGTTGGCCACGATGGTGAAGACCGTCGAGGCGCCGGGATTCAGCGTGTTGGTGACCTGCGCTGCGCCTTCACCGTTGGCGAACACGCCCACGCCGGGAACACCCACCGCGGTCGGCAGGTTGTTGGTCGCGTCAACCGCGGAGTTGGCCACGGCGGTCAGCTGGTCGGGGGTGCTGGCCGTCTTGGTCGGGTCGAACACCGACGTTGCCGTCTTGGTGATGATGAACGGCGAGCCGGTGTTGGTCGCGTTCGGCGGCAGCGTGGCCTTGAGGATCACGTTGTAGGTCGCGCCTGCAGCCAGGGGGCCGGTGTCGACCGTGCCGTCGCTGTTGGTATCGACCAGCGGCGTGACGCCGTCGGTCTTGTACAGCTGGAAGGTCGTGCCGGCCGGGRAGTTGCCTGCGCTCAGCGTGATGTTGAAGGTGTCGGAGCCGTTGCCGGTGTTGGTCACGGTGTTGGTGAAGCTCACCGTCGTTCAGCACGCCGGGCGCGGTGCCCGCAGCCACGGTCACGCCGAAGCTGATGGTGCCCGACTGGCCGGCCGTCACCTGGTTGAGCGTGACCAGCAGGGTCTTGGTGCCCAGGGTGTAGCCCGAAGTCAGGGTGTTGGGTGCGGAACCGCTGGCGCCGCCGCTGTCGCTCAGCGCCGTGGCGCCGGTGACGCTCCAGCGTGCGGAGCCCGCGGTGTAGTTCAGGCCTGTCGGCAGAATGTCGGTGATCGCCACGGCGGTGGCCGTGCTGTTACCGGTGTTCGTGTAGGTCAGGGTGTAGGTGATGGCCGTGCCGGCGGAGCCGCTGGACACGCTGGCCGACTTGGTCAGCGTCACGACGGCGTTGGTCGTGGCGGTGGTCGTGTCGGTGTTCGACTGGGTCTTGGTCGGGTCGAACACGCTGGTGCCGGTCGCCGTGAGGTTGTTGACCTGCCCCGCCGTGGCGGTGCCCGGGAGCGTGGCAACCACGATGTACTTGAACTGGCCGCCCGCGACCACTGCGCCGGTCGAGGTGATGGCGGGGCCTGTGGGCGAACCGCTGCCGTTGTCGGCGAAGATCTGCACGCTCGCCATCGAGAAGCCACCGCTGTTGCTGGTGGTCAGGTTGAAGGTGTCCGTGCCGTTACCCGTGTTGGTCAGGGTATGCGGGTAGTACACCACGCTGCCCGGCGTCGCGTTCTGCGCGCCGTTGGCGGCCAGCGTCAGGCTGGCGATCTGCTGCACCGTGGTCTGCACCACGTTCGACGTCACCGTGCGCGTGATGCCGGATGCATCCGAGTACGTGGCCGAAGCCTGGTTGCTGATCGACGTGCCGGCGGGCGGCGGTGCGGCGTGTGCCGCCATACCGGCCATCGCGAGCGCGAAGGCAACGAACAAACCCACAATCCAGTGGGTGAAGAAGTGCGGCAGCCCTAAGGGCCGCGGACTCGGGGGGTTGGCATACATGGCGTTTTACTCCTGGCTACAAGACAACGGTGAATCGACAGACAACTAACAAAAACTGGGAATCAGGGTTTGGCCGCCGACACGACGGCCGGCGAATCGATGCTCACGCGCAGGCTGACCACCGAAGTGGCGCCGGCGGGCAGGCTGCCGATTTCCCAGCGCAGGGCGCGGTAGTCGGCCAGTGGCACGGGCTCTTTGCGCGTGCTGCCGTCAGCCTGCTTGACCGTGCGGGTCAGCGGCATGGGCGCGAAAGTGCTGCCGTCCGTGGAAGCCTGGGCTTGGGCGGGCTGGTCGCTGGCGGCGATGAAGGTGGTGCCCGCCGGAACCGGCACGGTCGCCAGCAGCTTGGCTGCGGCGGCGCTGCCGGTGTTGCGGTAGGTCGCGCTGTATTGCAGGACGTCGCCCGGCTTGCCGTCGCCGGCAGGCTTGAGCATCGGCTTGCCGGCCACCATCTCGACGCGTTGCGCCAACAGCTGGGACGTCACAGGCGCGGCTTGCGCCAAAACCACCTGCCCCAGGGCGAGACCAGCGGCAAAAATACAAAATTTGAAAATTGATTTCATGGTTTCACATCCTTTTCGTTACAAATCGGCGGGTAACAGCGCCATTGATTGACAGTGCGCAGAGGGCGCGGTCTGTATGCGTTTACAGCTCTTATGGCGTAACTTTATGTTACTGAGTACTGTTTCCTGGCTCGATTAATTCACGTTTCGCCCAAAAACGAGAAGAGAACCAGGATTTCTGTGAGAAAACACCCAGATTCGGGGCATATCTGAGCCTCACCTGTGACTTATTGTAATTTTTCATCGACCTAACTTACAAGTAGTCACAAGTAGTAAGGCTTCTGTTTTGGGCAAAAAGTCACAGAAACTCCGATGTGTGAGGGAATTCGGGGCCTGAGGCTGGGAGTGAGTTGTTACAGGCGCGGTTGATTGCGCCAAGTCTTGTGCTGGCTTTAGTGCTTTTTGCTGAGGACTGCTGGCCGGGGGTTGCCCGGCAGCAAGTAACTTTCTTTTGCTTCGCCAAAAGAAAGTCACCAAAGAAAAGGCGACCCGCAGTCTGGGTCCCTACGCTTCGCTGCGGGCAACCTGCGGTGCTCGACTACGGCGGGGTCTCGCGCAAACTCGCTTCGCTCAGACAAGCGCGAT
>NZ_JBFUBY010000187.1:0-8353 GCF_056405515.1 Polaromonas sp. P1_G2 | reverse complement strand
ACTACATCGACGCCGGGGATGGCGACGACTATGCCGAAGGCAATGGTGGAAACGACAGCCTGAAGGGCGGCAATGGCGCCGACCAGTTGTGGGGCGACGCCGCGCTGCCCAAGCTGGACGGAGAGTTTCACGGAACTGATTTTCTGGATGGAGGCGCCGGCGACGACCAGTTGGTAGGGGGAGGGAAAAGCGATACCTTATATGGCGGAACGGGCAATGACCTTCTATGGGGTGACGACTCCGGCGAAGAGGGCGACGATAACCATATCCCCGGAAATTTCCATGGCGACGACTACCTCGATGGCGGAGAAGGGGATGACCAGCTGCAGGGTGATGGTGGGGACGACACCCTGATCGGTGGCAGCGGAAAAGACAAGCTTTTTGGCGATGACATTGAAAGCCGCCTGGAGGGTGAGTTTCACGGGGAGGATTACCTGGAGGGCGGGGACGGAGACGATTACGCTGAGGGTGGCGGTAACGACGACACGATTCTTGGCGGTAAAGGCGACGACATACTCTGGGGCGATGCCCTCGAGAGCAAGATCAGCCTTGAACTTCACGGCGATGACTACCTCGATGGCGGTGAAGGCGCGGACAAGCTCTACGGCGGTGGCGGCGATGACATCCTGCTCGGCGGTGACGGCGACGACACCCTGTATGGAGAGGCGGGCGACGACCACCTCGAAGGCGGCGCCGGCGACGACATCCTGATGGGTGGTGACGGCGACGACACCCTGATCGACACCGAAGGCAACAACACCTTCGACGGCGGGGTGGGCGATGACAGCATCACCGTGGGTGACATGGACAACAACCTGCAGGGGGGCGAGGGCAACGACACCCTCATAGCCGGAGACGGGGATAACACCCTCGACGGTGGCTCGGGAGCCGACCAGCTCACGGCGGGCGACGGCGACAACACCATGAACGGCGATGAGGGCAACGACACCATCACCTCAGGCTCGGGCAACGATACCCTGAACGGCGGTGAAGGTAACGATTCACTCTCCGCCGGCGACGGCAACAATRCCTTGAGTGGCGATGRGGGCAAYGACACCATTACCTCGGGCTCGGGCAACGACGCCCTGAATGGCGGTGAAGGTAACGATGTGCTCACAGCCGGAGACGGCAACAACACCGTGCAGGGCGGCGACGGCAACGACAGCCTGACCTCAGGCGCGGGCACCGACAATCTGAGTGGTGGCAACGGCAACGACACGCTGCATGCGGGTGGCGGCAATGACGTGCTGAGCGGCGGTAACGGCGACGACATGGTGTATGGCGACGGCGGCGATGACCTGCTGTACGCCAGCCGCGGCAATGACACGCTGGCCGGTGGTGACGGGTTGGACACGTATGTGCTCGGCTACGGTGCCGACCGCAATACCGTAGTCGATGACTCCGCCGAAGGCTCCATCATCAAGCTGGGTGCCGCGGGCATGAAGTTTGAAGACCTGACCGCCGTGCGCCGCGCCAATGACCTGGTGGTCGAGGTGCGAGGCACCTCGGCATCCATGCGCATCAAGGACTATTACGCCTCCACCCAGACGTCGTGGGTGTTTGAGGACGCGCAGGGCAACACCACCACGGGTGAGGCGCTCGTAGCGGCCAGCCAGACCGATTGGGCCCAACTGCAGGCAAACCTGCTCAAGGATTTCCAGTCCAGCTCATTTGGTTCGATTTCACGGGGTTACTCCGACGGCGGGTACACGCAGCGGGTGGACGGCTCGTGGTTCCGGGCCGACAGTTACGCCGTGGACATTTCCAAAACCTATGGCAAGAGGACGGAGTATTTCAAGAACCTCTCGGGTGTCACGTCTTCCTACGTTTCTGTTGAGGGATGGGACGGGGACCTGCCGTCGCAGCGAGCCACGGACACAACTGCCATGATCACTTTCCAAACGAACGTGGTTGCCAGCGGCACCGATACGCTTCAGGCCTACAACTACTCCTCCAGCTTCCAAAACGCATGGAGCGCGGTGCACTGGACAAAAGACTCCAGCAGCCACTTTGGATCGGAGTGGCAAGCTGAGTACGGGACCGATGGGTCTGGTTCGGTGAGCCTTAACGGCTACACGCGGGTTGACGTCGATACAGACTACTACACAGGTACAACCAATCAGTTGACCTTCCAGGACCCAGGACCAGCCGCACAAGCCGGCAACCTGCCGGGCTATGTTGCGGTCGACTTCCTGCACCAGCAATTCGCCTACAACCTTGGCCCTTCGATACTGGCCGACGGTGACCAGACGGTATCGGCCGACGGCTACTCAGCCGTGATAGGCGGCATCGGCAACAACACCATTTATGGGGCCGGCTTTGCCTATGGTGGTACCGGTAATGCGCAGTTGATAGGCGGTGGAACGCTGATGGCCGGTACTGGCGATCAGTACCTGGAGAATGGGCGCATCATGGTGGTCGGGGACGGCCACGATACGGTGGTGGGTGGTGGCCAAATTCTGGTCAATCCCGATAACCTGGGCATAGATCTCATAGGCCAGGACTTCGACTGGGAGAACGACAACGCTAGCCATGGTCAATCCGAGGTGATCGATGCGATTTACCAGGCGATGGGATATGGAGATTGGGCGCGGATGTACCAGCACGGCGGAAAATTCAATCTTGTTTTTGGTGAAGGCTATGGAAAATATTACGATTCCATAGAGGATGCGCGCGCAGCCTTCGTTCCCAGCGAATATTGGCCGACGTTCGACATTGCAATGGCGGACCCCTACACGAGGTGGAGTTATGTGGAGCCTTTGACGGTGCTGTACAAAACGCCGTACACCCGTGTGGAAGATGAGTTGGTGGCCAGCGACTACTATGACTCGCATCCTCTGGCGGTCACCATGCTGACGGCGAACGATTTCGCGGTGCTGCAGCCGCTGCTGGATGACAGTGTGATTTCTGCGAGTGTCATCACCTTCGGCCCCGGGCTTGTGCTGGCGGACTTGACCCTGTCCTGGGGGGAGGCTGTCGCGCCTCTTGACGGTGTCACGCACGTCACGCTCGACATCCTGTGGGGACCGGACCAAGGCATACGCATCCTGATGCCGCGCAGCGGCGATGCGCTGAACAGCGTGGCGCAGCAGTTTGAATTCGCCGACGGCTCGGTCAGCACCCTGCTGGACCTGATCGCCCTGGCGCCGCCCGCGCCGGACTTTGACACTGGCTACTCGCGGATTTTTTCGGGTATGGGCGAGCAGAGCGTGGATGCGGCCGACGTGGCGGGCATTCGCGCGGCGGTCGCTTCCGCCGGCGAGCTCAAGGTCGAGAGCGATGGCGTGGACCTGCTGATCTCGATCATTGGCAGCAGCGGCGACAGCCTGCGAATCAGCGGCTGGTATGCCGACTCCGGCGCTATGCCGCAGGCCATTTTGTTCACCTCAGGCGGCGCGGTGCTTTCCGCGGCCGCAATGACCAGCCAGGGCTTGCTCAAGGATGGCAGCGCCGGTGACATGGATCTTTATGGCGTGCCCGGCTTTTCCACCACCTTTATCGCCGGGCCGAATACCCGTATGACGGGCAATTCGGGCATGGACATCTATGTCTATAACCCGGGCAGCGGCGAGGTGCACATCACCGACCCGGGCGGCGGCGCCGTGCGCTTTGGCAGCGGTGTTAGCGCCGCGGCCACCTTGGGCCTGGGCGAAGGCTCACTGCTGATCAAGCTGGCCGGCCAGGGCGAAATCATCCACCTGGAAAACTTCGACCCCAACGACGCAGAAAACTTCTCAAGCGTACTGGATCTCCAGTTTGCCGACGGCAGTGTGCTGAACCTGCAGGACCTTATCGGCCAGGGCTTCGACCTGTCGGGCACCTCCGATGCCGACACCATGACCGGCACAAGCGTGACCGATCGCATGCTCGCCGGCGCGGGCGACGATGTGCTGCAAGGCGGCCGGGGCGACGACACGCTGGGAGGCGGGGCCGGCAGCGATGTCTACCTCTTCAGCCGCGGCGACGGCCTGGATACGGTCAATGAAGACGATTCAACGGCCGGCAATGTCGACACCATCCGCTTTGACGACACCGTCAGCGTGGCGGACGTCAGGGTCAGCCGCGAAGGCCTCAACCTTTACCTGAGCATGGACGGCAGCACGGACCGCATCGAGATCAGCAACTGGTTTGCCGACGGCGCCGACACGGTGGAACAGGTCGAGTTCGCCGACGGAACGGTGTGGAACAAGGCGGACCTGGAAGCCAGGTTGCCGACGCTCATCACCGGAACCGAAGGGGATGAGGAACTGAACGGCTCTGATGCCTTCGAGATCCTTGACGGCCAGGCCGGCAATGACTTGCTGAGCGGCGGTGCGGGCAATGACGTCTACCTGTTCAAGCGTGGTGACGGCCAGGACATCATCGATGAGTATGACGAGACCCTGGGCAACATCGACGCCATTCGCTTTGACAGCGGCATTTCAGCGGCCGATGTTCGGGTCACGCGTGATTCCTATGGGCATCTGTTCCTGGGCATAGACGGCACCCAGGATCGCATCCAGCTCAGTTCCTGGTTCGAAAGCGAGGCCTACCAGGTCGAGCGTGTTCTGTTTGCCGACGGTACGGTGTGGAAACAGGAAGACCTGGCTGCCATGGCCCAGTTTGGCCCCTCTGAAGGCAGCGACTACCTGGAAGGAACTGAGGACGGTGAGTTCCTGCTGGGCTTGGGCGGCGCCGACGAGCTGTACGGCCTGGGTGGCAACGACATCATCGCGGGCGGCAGCGGTAACGACGCCTTGTACGGCGGGCAGGGCGATGACCTCCTGGACAGCGGGACTGGCGACGACTGGTTGAACGATGAGGGCGGCAATGACGTATACCTGTATAGCCGAGGCGACGGCTCGGACCGCATCGATGACTACGATGAAACGAGCGGCAATGTCGACACCTTGCGCTTCTACGACGGCACGATTTCCGCCTCCGACATCAAGGTCACCCGAAACGTTGAGGACTTGTACCTGGACATCGCCGGCACAAGCGACAGGATCACCCTCGGCGGCTGGTTCATAGGCGGGGGCAGCAGCCAGATAGAGCAGATCGAGTTTTACGACGGCACCGTGTGGAACGCCGCCATGCTTGAAAGCCTGGTGGTGTTGGGCGATGCCAGCGAAAGCAGCGACGAGCTGGTGGGCACGTCCGGCGACGACACGATCAACGGCCTGGACGGTGACGACGATCTGATGGGCGTCGGCGGCGACGACACGTTGGATGGCGGCGCCGGCAATGACTACCTGACTGGCGGCGCGGGTAGCGACGTCTACCTCTTTGGCCGCGGCTCAGGCGTGGACCTGATCGGCGAGTTCAACGAAACCGCGGGCGGTATCGATACCCTGCGCTTTGACAGCACTGTAGAAGTGGCTGATATCACGGTCACACGTGATGAAGCCGGCACACTGACTTTGAGCATCAACGGCACGGACGATAAGGTGCAATTCAACAACTGGTTTGCCGACAATACCGATCAATTCAAACAGGTGGAGCGGGTTGAGTTCGCCGACGGCACCGTGTGGGACCAGCAGGCCTTGGCGGCCGCCGTGTCAACCGTAGTCACCCCGACAGTCCTGGGTACAGCCGGAGACGACACACTGGGAGGCACAAGCGCAGCGGACGTGTTTGACGGGCAAGCCGGCAACGACCTGCTGGACGGAGGCGAAGGTAACGATGTCTACCTCTATAAACGCGGAGACGGTTCGGACACCATCCGCGAATACGATTCACTGGCCGGTAACGTTGATACCGTACGTTTCGACAGTTCGGTGACGGCGTCGGACGTCAAGGTGACCCGCGACGGCTCTCATCTGTACCTGAATATCAAGGGAAGCTCGGACCGAATCACGCTGCAATATTGGTTTGACACCGGCAACAACAATGCCTTCAAGATCGAGCAGGTCCAATTTTCCGACGGCACGGTGTGGGGCACCTCGGCCCTGGCAGCAATGGCGGTATTTGCGGGCACGGCGGGTGATGATGTCCTGATGGGATCCATGCTTGGCGACGTGTTTGACGGTGGCACCGGCAACGATGCGCTCTATGGCAATGGAGGCAACGACGTGTACCTCTACCAGCGTGGGGACGGCTCGGACTCCATTGGGGAGTCCGATGACACCGTGGGCAATATCGACACCCTTCGCTTCGGCGATGCGGTGCTGGCGAGCGATGTCAAGGTCACCCGTGATGCCTGGCATCTCTATCTGCATATCGAGGGAAGCTCTGATGTGATCACGGTCAGGAACTGGTTCTTTGATGAGAGATACCGGATTGAGCAAATCGAGTTTGCCGACGGCACGGTGTGGGACAAGGCCCAGGTGACAGCCTTGGTGGCGGCTGCCGTGCTTGCCGGCACCAGCGGCGACGATTATCTGTGGGGAACCGCGGATGTTGAGACGATGGAGGGTGGGACCGGAAACGACACGCTTCGCGGAGAAGGCGGTAACGACGTGTACCTCTACAAACGGGGCGACGGCACGGACACCATCACGGACCACGATGTGTCGGCCGGCAATATCGACACGGTCCGCTTCGACGGGTCCGTGGCGGTGRCGGACATCAATGTRACTCGGGACCARGCCAATCTGTACCTGAACATAACRGGCACGACGGACCGKATCATCCTGAGCAACTGGTTTGACGGSGATGCCGACAAGGTCGAGCGYGTCGAGTTCGCAGACGGTACGGTATGGAACCAGAGCGACTTGCTGGACTTGAGCATTGTTCGCGGCACGGCGGGAGACGACTCTCTCTCGGGCACCGGAGGTGACGACATACTGCAGGGGCAAGGCGGCAACGACTTGCTGGACGGCGGTCTTGGCAACGACGTCTACCTCTACAARCGYGGGGACGGCTCGGACACCATCAGCGATTACGAYTCCCTGACCGGCAACGTTGACACCKTGCGYTTCGACAGYTCGKTGGCTGCTGCRGAYATCAGGGTAACCCGYGATAACAAYCATCTGTACCTGAACATCAACGGTACCTCGGACCGGATCACGCTGCGATACTGGTTTGACGGCAACAACAACAACGCCTTCAAAATCGAGCAGGTCCAGYTTGCCGAYGGCACKGTGTGGGATACCTCTGCCCTGRCCGCGATGGCGGTGTTTRGCGGGACGGCGGGYGATGATCTCGTGATGGGGTCRATCCTYGGCGACGTGATCGATGGCGGCGCCGGCAACGACACGCTCAACGGCAATATCGGCAATGACGTGTACCTGTACAAGCGCGGGGATGGCTCGGACTTCATTACCGAATACGACACCACGGTTGGCAACATCGATACCCTCCGCTTCGACAGCTCCGTGACGGCCGGCGACATCAAGCTCAACCGCAACAACTGGGATCTTTTCCTGAGCATAGACGGCACGACGGATGTGATCACGCTTGCCAGGTGGTATTTGAACGATGCCTACAAGATCGAGCAAGTCGAGTTTGCTGACGGCACGCTGTGGAGCAAAACCGACTTCGCCGCGATGGCAGCAGCGGTAGTGTTTGGCGGAACCCAGGGTGATGACTACATGATTGGCGCCACCAGCAATGACATGCTGAAGGGGCTTGGCGGCAGCGACATGCTCGATGGCGCCGGCGGCTTCGATGTGCTCGAAGGCGGTGCAGGAAACGACCAGCTCGCGGATGGCAATGGCAGCAATTACCTCAATGCAGGAGCCGGCGTCGACCATTTGAGCGGCAGCGCCGCCGCCGCGGACCTCTTTATAGGTGGCAGCGGAAACGACGTGGTCAGCCTCGGCAACGGGAAAGACCTCGTCGCCTTCAATGTCGGTGACGGCCAGGATACGGTGTATGCGAGCGGCGCCTCCATGGGTCCGGACGACACCGTCAGCCTGGGCGGCGTCGGCCTTGACTACGCCAAGCTGAGCCTGGAAAAGAGCGGTAACGACCTGATCCTCAAGCTCAGTGACACCGACCAGCTGACCTTCAGCTACTGGTACGGCAGCACGGCCAATCAAAGCGTGCTGAACCTGCAACTGGTGGCAGAAGCCATGGCGGCCTTTGATGCGAACTCCAGCGACCCACTGCTCAACAAAAAGGTGCAGACCTTTGACTTCCAGGGACTGGTCGGCGCGTTCGATGCAGCGCGTACGGCCACGCCAGGGCTGAGCAGCTGGGCACTGAGCAACGGGCTCACGCAGTTCCACCTGGCCGGCAGCGACAGCGAAGCACTGGGCGGCGACCTGGCCTACCACTATGGCGCGGACGGCACGCTGGCCGGCATGGGCCTGGGCAAGGCGCAGGACGTGCTGACGAATGCGCAATTTGGTGTGCAGGCGCAGGCCATCCATTCGACGGTGAGCTTGCAGGAAGGGCTGGTTCGCCTCGGCTAATGGGGACGACATAGAAA
>NZ_JBFUBY010000186.1:0-8523 GCF_056405515.1 Polaromonas sp. P1_G2 | reverse complement strand
CAAATACACCACGCAGGACATCGAATTTGAAATCGAAAGTTATCTGCGCTACCAGGGCGACAAATTCAGCGAGTACTTCGATGCCAATACCTATCTGCTGATCACGCGCGCGCTCGACTACTTCGATCCGGCCCGTAGCTACGGCGGCAGCCTGACCCAGGCGCTGGCCCACGTGAAGGCCAAATTCCTGCTCGTGAGCTTCACCACCGACTGGCGCTTCTCCCCCGCGCGCAGCCGCGAGATCGTCAAGGCGCTGCTCGACAACCAGCGCGACGTGAGCTACGCCGAAATCGACGCRCCGCACGGCCATGATGCGTTTTTGCTGGAGGACGACCGCTATCTCGGTGTGGTGCGTTCCTATTTCCAGAGCAAGGTGGCTGTATGAACCCGACGACTGTCGACCTCAATGTGCAGCCTTCGGCCGACCTGCTGTCCATCGCCCGCCTGGTGCCGCCCGGCTCCCGCGTGCTCGACCTGGGCTGCGGCACCGGCGAAATGCTGGATTACCTGATCCGCGAGCGCGGATGTTCGGGCTACGGCGTCGAGATCAACGACGCCAACGTTCAGGCCTGCGTGGCGCGCGGCGTCAACGTGATACAGCTCAATCTTGAGGAAGGCCTGGCGCTGTTCGGCGACAGTTCATTTGACGTGGTACTGCAGATAGACACCCTGCAGCACCTGCGCAACGCCGAAACCATGCTGCGCGAAACCGCGCGCGTGGGCCGCGCCGGCGTCGTCGTGTTCCCGAACTTCGGCCACTGGCCGAATCGCCTGGCTGTTGCGCGCGGCCGCATGCCGGTGACCAAGGTGCTGCCTTACCAGTGGTACGACACGCCCAATATCCGTGTCGGCACGCTGCAGGATTTCGAAGCGCTGGCGCTGCAGAACCAGCTGGAGATCCTCGAGGCCTTCGGCCTGCAGGACGGCCGCGAAGTGCGCTTCTGGCCGAATGCCCGCGCCAGCCGCGCGGTGTTCAAGTTCAAGCGTGAGTAGCGCTGGCGCTGTCTGATCCCTGACGACGGCTTCGGCCAAAAGCAGGCATAAGCCGCAATTCCGAATGGGTCGGCCGGAATTCTGAGCTGGCACCCCCGCGCCCCCAAGTCGTGCTGGGGCATGTTGCGACGCGTTCGAAAGCTGTCAACCGCACGTTTTCAGCAGAAATCCGACGATTCCTCTTGTAACAGTCATCACTTCATGAGATGATTGCTTCATGAACGACTGGCTGGTCCTTACTGCAACACTGCCGACCACCCCGAGTGGCCTGCGGGTCCGGGTGTGGCGCGCACTCAAGGCTACAGGTGCGGGAACGCTTCGGGAGGGGGTCTATGTCCTTCCGGCCACCGCGCCCTCCGCCCTTGCCCTCCGGGAGCTCGCCAAGACGATTGCCGACGCCGGCGCTGACGCCTATTTGCTCGAATTGCGCGCGCGCGATGACGCCCAGGAACAGGCGTTTCGCGCCCTGTTCGACCGCTCCGAGCACTATGCAGAACTCGTGCAGGCCGTGAAGGATGCCCGCAAGGGCATCAAGTCGGCCAGCGAAGCGGAACTTCATAAGACACTGCGCAGCCTTGAGCAGCAATTGCAGCAGGTCCAGGCAAGCGAYTTCTTCCCGGGCAAGGAGAGCGCAGGGTGTGTCGAGGCAGTCTCGGCTCTGCGGCGTGAGATTGAACTGCACCTCTCGCCGGACGAGCCGTCGCCTACAAGGGCTGTTGTCCCCGCGCTTTCCATCAAGGACTACCAGGGCCGCACCTGGGCCACCCGCAAGCGCCCCTGGGTAGACCGCCTGGCCACAGCCTGGCTGGTCCGCCGCTTCATCGACAAGTCCCCCAACTTCATCTGGCTGGCGGATCCGAAGAAGTGCCCTAAACAGGCTCTCGGCTACGACTTCGACGGAGCGGCTTTCACGCACGTGGGTGAGCTGGTGACCTTCGAGGTGGTCGCCAGGAGTTTCGGCCTTGACGAGAAGCCCGCCCTGGCGCGGCTCGGGCAGCTTGTGCACTACATCGACGTCGGGGGCGTTCCGCTCGACGAAGCGCCGGGCATCGAAATGATCGTTCGTGGCTTGCAAGCGCAGCACGGGGACGACGACCAGTTGCTTGAAGCGGCGTTCGCTTTTTTTGACACCCTGCATGCTGCTCTGAAGGCCGCCAAATGACCACTCATATCGCCGACCAGACAGCGCCCGAATCCATCACCCGCGGGGAAGCGTTCTCCTTCTGGCTGAAGCTTGGCTTCATCAGCTTCGGCGGACCCGCAGGGCAGATTGCCATCATGCACGAGGAGCTCGTGGAGCGCCGGCGCTGGATTTCCGAGAACCGCTTCCTGCACGCCCTGAACTACTGCATGCTGCTGCCCGGCCCGGAGGCGCAGCAGCTGGCGACCTACATCGGGTGGTTGATGCACCGGACGTGGGGCGGCATTGTCGCCGGCGGGCTGTTTGTCCTGCCGTCGCTGTTCATCCTGGTTGCGCTGTCCTGGGTCTACATGGCTTTCGGCCACGTTCCGGCCATCGCGGGCCTGTTCTACGGCATCAAGCCCGCGGTCACCGCACTGGTCGTGCATGCCGCATACCGGGTCGGCTCCCGCGCCCTGAAAAACGGCTGGTTATGGGGCATCGCGGCCGCGGCGTTTATCTCCATCTTTGCATTCAACATACCGTTCCCGTTGATCGTGCTCGCGGCGGGCACCATCGGCTACTTCGGCGGGAAGTACGCACCCGACAAGTTCAAGACCGGCGGCCACGGCGCTTCCGCCAAGCAGTTCGGCCCGGCCCTCATCGATGACCACACGCCCACACCCGCCCATGCGCTCTTCACCTGGAAGCGCGTCAGGCAAGTGCTGGTCGTCTGCCTAAGTTTGTGGGTAGCCGCYATCGGCGCTCTCACGGCTGCATACGGGTGGGACGCGGTGCTCACGCAGATGGCGTGGTTCTTCACCAAGGCCGCGCTGCTGACGTTTGGCGGCGCCTATGCGGTGCTGCCCTACGTCTACCAGGGCGCGGTGGACAACTACCAATGGCTCACCGCCCCCCAGATGATTGACGGCCTGGCGCTCGGCGAGACCACGCCCGGCCCGCTGATCATGGTCGTCGCGTTTGTCGGCTTCGTCGGTGGCTGGACCAAGGCCATTTTCGGCCCTGAGGCGCTGTTCCTGGCCGGTGCCGCCGCGGCGACGGTGGTCACCTTCTTCACCTTTCTGCCGTCGTTCTTCTTCATCCTGCTCGGCGGGCCTTTCATCGAGTCCACGCACGGCAACCTGAAGTTCACGGCCCCGCTCACTGGAATCACAGCCGCCGTGGTGGGCGTGATCCTGAACCTCGCTGTGTTCTTTGCCTACCACGTGC
This sequence comes from Polaromonas sp. P1_G2, assembly GCF_056405515.1. Taxonomy (NCBI): domain Bacteria; kingdom Pseudomonadati; phylum Pseudomonadota; class Betaproteobacteria; order Burkholderiales; family Comamonadaceae; genus Polaromonas; species Polaromonas sp. P1_G2. The sequence goes on along the minus strand of NZ_JBFUBY010000186.1, from coordinate 5,180 downwards.
TCTGGCCGCAAGGCCTCTCGGGCCGCTTCGAGTGGGCTTCAGCCGTCATCGGAGTAGCAGCCGCCGTGGCGCTGTTCCGCTTCAAGGTTGGTGTCATTCCCGTCGTGCTGGTCTCCGGCATCGTCGGGCTGACGCTGCGGCTCAGCAACATTATTTAAAGGTGCACCCATGGACGCTCAAATTCACGACCTCTCCTTCGATCCTGCCGGCATGAACGGCCTATCGGAGAAATTGCTGCGCAGCCACCACCAGAACAACTACAGCGGTGCCGTCAAACGGCTGAATGCCATCCGCGGCCGGTTACGGGAGATGCCTTTCGCGGCTGCGGCCGGCTTCGACCTGAATGGGCTCAAGCGGGAAGAACTGATCGCCACCAACTCGATGCTGTTGCACGAGCTGTACTTCGACTGCCTGGGTGCCACCGGCGAGCCGCTGACACCGGCGGCGATCCTCGCGCTGCAATCGAACTTCGGCAGCGTTGAACGATGGCGCGAGGAGTTCGTCGCCATGGGCAAGGCCCTGGCCGGCGGCTCCGGCTGGGTGCTGCTGGTATTCCAGCCGCGCGAGGGAACCCTTGTGAACCAGTGGGCCGCGGACCATACGCACGCGGTGGCGGGTGGCATCCCCATCCTGGCGCTCGACATGTACGAGCACGCCTACCACCTGGATTTCGGCGCGGCCGCCGGCCAGTATGTCGACGCCTTCATGGAGAACATCAACTGGACGCGCGTGTACGAGCGCTACCAGGCCGCGGTGGAGGCTTCAAGCGAGCCGTTCGCCGCCACTGCGGACGACCTTGCCGGCGCCCACGTTCTGGATGTCCGGCGGGCAGGGGTCTTCGACCAGGCGGACTCGCTCATTCCAGGTGCGCAGTGGCGAGACCCGGCCCAGGTGAACGACTGGTCGGCGCAATTGCCCAAAGACAAGCCGGTGATGGTCTATTGCGTTTACGGGCACGAAGTCGGGCGATCCACCACCATGCGCCTGCGTGCGGCAGGGGTCGATGCCAGGTTCCTGAGCGGCGGCATTGACGGCTGGAAAGCGGCAGGCCGGCCGCTCGCGGCAAAACAAACCTGAGGCGTGATTCATGGACGTGATCGACTTTCACTGCCACTTCGCCGGAACGGGCATTCCAGTCGATGCGTCCAGAGGCAACGCGAACGCGCGGCGCCTGCTGCACGCCTAAGCCTTTAAGGAGCTGATCATGCCCAGACCTTCCGTCGCATTGCTCTACCCAGGTGATCGCGCCATGCGGGATCGCGCGGATCCGGCGGAAAGCCGTTTTGCCGCTTTGTTCGAGGCGTTTGCAGGCGCTGGCGTGGCCGCCGTCCCGGCTGTGTACAACGACGCTTTTGCAGAGGAAGTGGAGGCGCAGTTGCGCGACTGCCGCCTTGTGCTGGCCTGGTGCAACCCCATCGAAGGCGGACGAAGGCGGGACGTTCTGGACGCCATGCTGCGCCGGGTTACCGACTCGGGAGTTGTGGTCAGCGCGCACCCGGAGACCATCCTGAAGCTGGGAACCAAGGACGTTTTGTTCCACACGCGCGATCTCCCGTTTGGCAGCGACGTTTGCCGAATCGAAAGCCTCAAACAGCTTGAGGCCGAATTGCCGGAACGACTCCGCCAGGGCCCACGGGTGCTCAAGCAATACCGGGGGCATAGCGGGATCGGTGTCTGGAGAGTGGAACTGGCGGGCCCCATCGGCACACCCGTGTGCCTGCGCGTGCGCCACGCCCAGCGTGGCAGCGACGAGGAGCTGATGGAGCTTCCGGCGCTCCTGGCAAGACTGGCTCCGTACTTCGAGCCGGCGAATGGCGGGCACATGATCGACCAGGCATGGCAAGCGCGGTTGGTGGAAGGCATGGTGCGAGCCTACCTGGTGGAGGATCGCGTCGAGGGCTTCGGGCACCAGTCGGTGAACGCGCTCTACCCCTCCAAGCCTGGAGAGCCGGCACCGCCATCCGGCCCGAGGCTGTACCACGCCGCCGATCTGCCGCAGTTCCAGTTCTTGAAGGAACGGCTTGAGACCGAGTGGGTTGACTTGCTTCGTGCACGCGTCGGTCTTTCGCGCGAGCAGCTTCCCTTCCTCTGGGATTGCGACTTCATGTTCGGCGAGCCTCTCGTCGGCGTCATAGAACACTACGTGCTGTGTGAGATAAACGTCAGCAGCGTCTCACCATTCCCGGACTCTGCCATCCGGCCGCTGGTTTTGGCTGTGCAACGCCGTCTGGAGCAGATTTGATCGCCTGTCGGCGGGCGTTGCTATAGCCAAGGCACCTGATCGCCGCGGTGGATACCGGGGCGCTGGGCGCGGTATGCTCAGGCCCTCGTGATGGAACCCTCAGCCGCCCACGCACCCCGGTCATCGATTCCGCTCCTGGAGCGCCTGTTCGGCGACTGGGTGCGCGAGGTCTCGCCCGCCACCGTGCGAGCCGACGCGATGGCCGGCCTGCTGGGCGCGGTGCTGGTGCTGCCGCAAGGCATCGCCTTCGCGACGCTGGCCGGCCTGCCGCCGGCCTACGGCCTTTACACCGCCGTGATTCCCTGCATCATCGCCGCGCTGTTCGGCTCCAGCCGGCACGTCATGTCGGGCCCCACCAACGCCAACTCGCTGGCCCTGTTCGCCATGCTCTCGCCGCTGGCCATGGCCTTCAGCCCGCTCTACATCCAGCTCGCGCTGGCCGTCACCGTGATGGTCGGCGTCATGCAGTGGCTGATAGGCGCGCTGCGCCTGGGCGTGCTGGCCAACTTCATTTCTCCGGCCGTGCTTTTCGGCTTTACTTCAGGTGCCGCGCTGCTGATCGCCGTGCATGCGCTGCCCGACCTGCTGGGCCTTGCGCCCGCGCCCGAACACAGCGCCGCGGCCGTGCTGGGGCATGTGCTCACGCATCTCGGCGCCGCCCAGCCGCTGGCGCTGGGCGTTGCCGCCATCACGCTGGCCGTGGCACTGTTGCTGCGCCGCCTGCGCCGCAACTGGCCTTACATGCTGATCGGCCTGGTGGTGGCCACCGCGCTGGCCTGGGTCTGGAGCCGCTGGCTGCACCCGGAGGCCACGCCGTCGGCTTCGCTGCGCACCGTGGGGCAAATCCCCGTGCCCTGGCCGCGCTTTGAAGTGCCGCGCATCAGCTGGGCGCAGGCGACCGACCTTGTCGGCCTGGCCTTCGCGCTGACCATCGTGGCGCTGGGCCAGGCGATTTCGATCGCCAAGACCGTGGCGCTGCGTTCAGGCCAGCGCATAGACGCCAACCGCGAATTCCGCGGCCAGGGGCTGTCCAACATCGTCGGCGGTTTCTTCTCGAGCTATGTCTCCTGCGGCTCCATGAACCGCTCCATGCCCAACCTGGAAGCCGGCGCGCGCACGCCGCTGGCTTCGGTGTTTTCAGCCCTGCTGCTGCTGGCGCTGGTGGCGGTCAGCGCGCCGCTGCTGGCGCAGATTCCCATGGCCGCTTTGGCGGCGCTGCTGGTACTGGTGGCCTTCGCGCTGCTCGACGCCGCGCGCTGGCGCCAGCTGTTCACCTTGAGCCGCAGCGACTTCGGTGTGGCGCTGGCCACCGTGGCGGCCACGGTCACCATACGGCTGGAAATCGCGATCCTGCTGGGCATGATTTTGTCGCTGATGTCTTTCCTCTATCGCACATCCAGGCCCGCGATGCGCAGCATGGGCTTTGACAGCCGGGGGCTGGATCGCCAGTTCGTGGTGATAGACAACTCGCCCGACGCGGGGCTGGAAGCCAAAAAAAATACGGGCCCTGACGGGCCCGAAGAAACGCCGCGCCAGGTGCTGCCGGAATGTCCACAGCTCAAGCTGCTGCGTATGGAGGGCGAGGTCTACTTTGGCGCGACCCAGCACGTGGCCGACATCCTGCACGCGCTGCGCACCCAGCCACAGCCGCAAAAACACCTGCTGGTCATGGGCAAGAGCATGAACTTCATCGACCTGGCCGGCGCCGAGCTGTGGGAGGCCGAACTCGCCGCGCGCCGCGCCATGGGCGGCGACCTGTACTTTCACCGGCCGCGTCCCGAAGTCATCCGCATGTGGCGCAAAACCGGTTTCACCAGCGTGCTCGGGGCCGAACACCAGTTCCCCGACAAGTTCACCGCGATCTCCACCATCTTTAACAAGCTCGACCCGGAAATTTGCCGGCGCTGCACCGCGCGGATATTCTGGGAATGCAAAACCGCACCCGGCCCCGACACACCCGCCGCCTGAAATCCCATGCCCCAATTCGCCGCCAACCTCAGCTGGATGTACACCGAGCTTCCCATGGAGCAGCGTTTTGCCGCGGCCGCGCGCGACGGCTTCACGGCCGTGGAAATCCTCTCGCCCTACGCCTGGGCGCCGCAGGAGCTCAAGGCCATCCTTCAGGAGCACGGCCAGCAGCTGGTGCTGTTCAACGCGCCGCCGGGCGGCGTGGATGTGGCGAGCATCGAGAAGGCCTGGAGCTCTTCACAAAAAGGCACGGCCTGCCTGCCCGGCCGTGAGGCCGAGTTCCGTGCCGGCATCGCGATTGCGCTCGACTACGCACAGGCCCTCGGCTGCCCGCGCATCCACGTGATGGCCGGCATATTGCCCGCCGGCATGGAACGCGAGGCGGTGCAGCCCACCTATGTGAACAACCTGCGCGAGGCGGCCGTGCTGGCCGCCAGGGTGGGTGTGGACCTGCTGATAGAGCCCATCAACACGCGCGACATTCCGCGCTTCTTTCTGAACCGGCAAGACCACGCGCATGAAATCATCCGCGAAGTGGGCGCGGCCAACGTCAAGGTGCAGATGGACCTTTACCACTGCCAGGTGGTGGAGGGCGACCTGGCCATGAAGCTGCGCAAATACCTGCCCACGGGCCAGGTCGGCCATTTGCAGATCGCGGGTGCGCCCGGCCGCAATGAGCCGGACGTCGGCGAAATCAACTATCCCTACCTGCTGGCGCTACTCGACGAGCTGGGCTACAGCGGCTGGGTCGGCTGCGAATACCGGCCGCTGCGCGGCGCTGAAGCCGGCGCCACGCCGGACGGGCTGGGCTGGCTGAAAAAATTTCGCGAACGCGCCTGAGCGCGTTCGGCGCATTCAGCGCGCGCGGCGAAACGTCAAATTGATACGCTGCCGGCCCAGGCGCGCATGTTCGCCTTCAGCCAGCGGCGCCACGCCATGGTAGGCCAGCCGCGATGGTCCACCCCACACG
>NZ_JBFUBY010000185.1:0-8582 GCF_056405515.1 Polaromonas sp. P1_G2 | reverse complement strand
CCTGTACGGTCTTGAAGCTCTGGTTCATCAGCAGGCTCAGGTTGTGCAGGATGCGCTCGACCACCTTGCCCTCCCACACCGCGTCGAACTTGATCTGTGTGTCCAGCCAGTGCTCCAGCCATTCGGGATTGGGCAGGCGGCTCTGGATGGTGTCGCGCGGGAACAGGCTTTTGTTCACGTGCAGGTTGGTCGGGTGCAGCGCCTGCGCCGTGCGGCGGGCGCTGGCCATCAGCACGCCGACCTTGGTGAAGGCAGTCCTCGCCTCATTGCCGAAGTTGTTGATGGCGCGCTTCATATAGCGCAGGTAAGCGCCGCCGTGGCGCGCTTCGTCCTGGCTCAGCTGGGTGTAGATTTGCTTGATGACGGGCTCGGTGTGCCATTCGCTGGCACGGCGGTACCAGTGGTTCAGGCGGATCTCGCCGCAAAAATGCAACATCAGCGTTTCCAGGGCGGGCGCGGGCTCGAACTCGAAGCGCACTTCGTGCAGCTCTTTTTCCGTGGGGGCCAGGTCGGGGCGGAAACGCTTGAGGTATTCCATCAGCACCAGCGAGTGCTTTTGCTCTTCGAAGAACCAGATCGACATGAAGGCCGAGAAGTCGCTGTCGTCCTTGTTGTCGCGCAGGAACATTTCCGTGGCCGGCAGCGCGGACCATTCGGTGATGGCATTCATCTTGATGGTCTGGGCCTGCTCGTCGGTCAGCTTGGCGGGGTCGAAACTGGCCCATGGAATGTCTTTGTCCATGTCCCAACGGACAGACTCAAGCTGTTTGAACAGTTCGGGGTAAAGCATTGAGAACTCCTTCGCAATCGAATTCGCAGATAAATCTGCCTTGGACGCCTGCTGTCGCATCCTGGGTACTAGGGTGATTTTAGGCGGCTAATGTGACAACTTGCGATTTGTCGGCAATTTACCGGCAAATCGGGCAATTTCGTGGCCCATTCCGGCATGTTGGCCTACTCGAGCGCTCTTTCACCGCACGTTTTCATGCTCCGGCAAGCGCCGCAGCGCGTACCTTCAGAAGGCATGCCCCATGCCGGTACTTGTGCCGAAAACCGAACACCGCCAGAATGAAACGCGCCCTCCACCCAAAGCCCGAGAGTTTAACCATGCCAGCCTCCAAGCCCCGAATCCTCCTGCTGGGCGTGTTTTATTGCGGCGCCTTGCTGGCAGCCTCGCCAGCCGCGCAGGCGGCCCCGGCCAGCCCGGCACCTGCGGCCTGCACCGGTCTTTTGCAACAAACCTTTTTGCGCCTGCAGGACGAAAAGCCCCAATCTCTGTGCCAGTACAGCGGAAAAGTGGTGGTCGTGGTCAACACCGCCAGCTTCTGCGGCTTCACGCCGCAGTACCAGGGGCTGGAGGCGCTCCACGCCAAATACAAGGATCAAGGCCTGGTGGTGCTGGGCTTTCCCTCCAACGATTTTTCGCAGGAAACCGGCAGCAACAAGGAGATCGCGGACTTCTGCGAAAACACCTTCGGGGTGAAATTCCCCATGTTCACCAAAACCAGTGTGACCGGTAAAGACGCCAACCCGCTTTTTAAACAGTTGTCGGCCAAAACCGGCACCACGCCGCGCTGGAACTTCTACAAATACGTGATCGCCCGGGACGGCAGCAGCGTCACCAGCTTCAACTCCAGGGACGACCCATCCGGCCAGCCTTTTCTCAAAGAGATCGAAAAGCAGCTTGCAGTTCGCTGACGGGGCAGCAGAGCCGGCAGCCATTCGCAAGCGGCCGCGCCCCTATTCCGTTAACAAAAATTTACCTGGCAAACCTTTTGCCTGGGGAACTACCGGGCCTTCGTGCGCTCATACTTACGTATGCGCAATCTGCTCTCGCAAGAGATCAGCAGCGCAGGCAAAAAACAGTTTCATTGTTGCGAAGCCTTCTGAGCCGTCCAGGTTCAGCTGCAATCCCGGGGCGCTCCTCCTCCTCCCTCCCTCCCTCGTTCGCGCCGGGGCGCTTCGCAGCATTTTTATATTCCAGCCGGCAAGGCGCCGCCCCATGAGCGGCACCCCTTTGCCTTCCGCGGTTACCGGATTCCGGTATTGCCGGTTTACTGCGATACAGAACCTGCCCGGAGCCGGCTATTCGCCTCGGCTCGGGCCTCCGCATTGATCAACCGCCACGGGAACTCAGCCCGGCGGGATCGTTTCCGCGAAGCTGGTGCGCTGCATGAGCTTGTCCTGCAGGCGGGTCAGGTTGGGGTAGAGTTCGCGCCAGTTGACCTGCGTGAAACGCAGATCAAGGTAGCCCAGCGCACAGCCAACCGCCACGTCCGAGAGGCTGAAATGGATGCCGCTGCAGAAGGCCTTGTCGCCCAAGCCGGTGCTCATGGCCTTGAGGGTGGCGTCTATCTTGCCCATTTGCCGGTCAATCCAGGCGTCGCTGCGTTGCTTGGCACCGCGGCCGCTCCAGGTGGCCTCCAGGCGCGCCAGGATGGCGGCGTCGATCAGGCCATCAGCCAGGGCTTCCCAGGTCTTGACTTCGGCGCGCTCGCGGCCCTGGGAGGGAATCAGCTTGCCAACGGGCGACAAGGTGTCCAGGTATTCGACGATCACGCGAGAGTCGAACACGGCTTCGCCGCCTTCCATGACCAGGCAAGGCACCTTGCCCAGGGGATTGGACGCGGTGATGGTGGTGTTCGCCGCCCAGACATCTTCCAGGATGAACTGGAAGTCGAGTTTTTTCTCGGCCATCACTATGCGCACTTTGCGCACATAGGGGCTGGTGGCGGAGCCAATGAGTTTCATGATGGTGTGAGATCGTGGTCCGAGGGAAGTGCATTCTATCGAGTAAGCCCAGCCCCGGGCTGACAGGTTCCCCCAAACGTCGCAAATCTGGACAGTCCCGCGAGCCGGCCCGGGGCCCGCCCTACAATTGGAGGATGAGCTCTTCCACCCCGTTTTCCACCATCAACGCCCTGTCCCCGCTGGACGGCCGCTACGCCGGCAAACTCGCCCAATTACGTCCCCTGATGTCCGAGCAGGGCTATATGCACCGCCGCGTCCAGGTGGAAGTGGCGTGGTTCATCGCGCTGTCCGACGCCAAATTCGCCGAATTCAAGCCGCTGAGCCCAGGCGCCCGCACCTACTTGCTGGGCCTGGTCAAGAATTTCTCGGAAGCCGATGCCGCAGCCATCAAGGACATCGAAAAAACCACCAACCATGATGTGAAAGCCGTCGAATACTGGATCAAGTCCAAATTCGAGGCCAGGCCCGAGCTCAAGGGCGCCAGCGAATTTGTGCACTTCGCCTGCACCAGCGAAGACATCAACAACACCAGCCACGCGCTGCAGCTCAAAAGCGGCCGCGACCTGGTCGTGCTGCCGGCGCTCGACAAGGTGATTGCCCAGTTGCGCGACATGGCCCACCTGTTTGCCGGCGAGCCCATGCTCAGCCGCACGCACGGCCAGACCGCCAGCCCGACCACGGTCGGCAAGGAAATCGCCAACGTCGTGGTGCGCCTGGCCAATGCGCGCGAGAAAATCGCCGCCGTCAAGCTGATGGGCAAGATGAACGGCGCCGTGGGCAACTACAACGCCCACCTCTCGGCCTGGCCCGATTTTGACTGGGRAGCCTTCAGCCGCAGCGTGATCGAAACGCCCGAGCCGCTGGGCCTGGGCCTGACCTTCCAGCCCTACAGCATCCAGATCGAGCCGCACGATTACATGGCCGAACTGTTCGATGCCGTGGCCCGCGCCAACACCATCCTGATCGACCTGGCCCGCGATGTCTGGGGCTACGTCAGCGTGGGCTACTTCAAGCAGCGCTTGAAGGACGGCGAAATCGGTTCGTCCACCATGCCGCACAAAGTCAACCCCATCGACTTTGAAAATGCCGAAGGCAACCTGGGATTGGCCAATGCGCTGCTGCGCCACATGAGCGAGAAGCTGCCGATCTCACGCTGGCAGCGCGACCTGACCGACTCCACCGTGCTGCGCAACATGGGCGTGGCCCTGGGTTACGCCGTGCTGGCCTACAACTCGCTGAGCGTGGGCCTCAACAAGCTCGAACTGAACCGCGAAGCGCTCAGCGACGACCTCAACAGCTCCTGGGAAGTGCTGGCTGAACCGATACAGACCGTGATGCGCCGCTACGGCGTGCAGGGCGCGTATGAAAAACTCAAGGAAGTCACGCGCGGCAAAACCGTGAAAGCCGAAGACCTGCATGCGCTGATCCGCTCGCTGGAGATTCCCGAGGCCGAGAAAACCCGCTTGCTGGCCATGACGCCGGGCAGCTACGTCGGCCTGGCGGCCGAGTTGGCCAAGCGCGTCTAGGCGGACGCCGCAGGCGGCGTCGGCATGTCCGCGCCGCACTGCCAGCACTGCTCGAAACCGCCTTCCACTGTCTCGCCGCAGGCGCACAGCCAGCGCCGCTGCGGCATGTTCTGCAAGCTGTGCAACAGTTCCTTCGCCTGCATCTCTTCGTGGTCGTGCGTGAGCCAGACTTCGGGGAGGCATTGGTCGGGCGGCAGTTCGCCGGCCACGCTGCCCAGGAAGTAACGCTGGACGCTGGCCGAAAAACCGGCCTGCTGCAGGGCGCCCACCCACAGCGCGGCAATGGCGATATTGGGAGCGCGGGCCAGTCTGAGCATAGGGCCAGTGTAGCCCCGCATGCCGCTGATCGCTACCAAATTGATAGCTGAAAGTTCAGGACGTCTCGTCGGAGGAGGCCGGCGCCTTGCCTTCCAGCGCCCGGTCCGCATAGCGGCCAAAACGCCAAGCCGTCGCTTCCTGCGTGATGCGCCGCCAGGTGGTGCGCTTTTCACCGGGCGTCATTTCGGGCCAGCGCTGCACCTCGTCGAAAGTGCGGCCGCAGCCCTTGCACAGGGCGTCGCCCTGGCTGGTCGAACAGATCGCGATGCAGGGCGTGTCGGCTGTCGTGTCGTACCAGGCGCGCCAGGCCGCTAGCGCCTTTGGCGGGAAGGTTTTTTCGTCGGCCTCGTCCTCATGGTAAAAAACCAGGAGCGCATAGACCTCGGCCAGCGCGCGCAGTTCAGGCGCCAGCGTCACGCCGTCCGGCGACGGTTTTTTGTCGCGCCAGTAATTGATGGCGGCTTCGATATCGGTGATGTGGATGCCGGGCATGGGAATAAAGTACCAAATTAGGTGGCTGGCCGCGCCAAAAGAGAAGGATGCGCGAAGCCGCAGGGCCGGGCCGTTCATTATCGGGCAGACGGGAAATAGCTTCCCCCGACGCGGATTTAGCCGCGATCAGGGAAGATGCCGGCGACTTGCAAAAAATCCATTTTTATTGTCAAATATCCAGACGAAGGGGAGTAACTCCCTCGTTTTGCTGCAATATTCGATAACAGACACCACAGCAAAATCGCTAACAACAAGTCGTCATTACGAAGTTCACACTTCCGGCTTGTTGGGCATGCAGCGACACTGCATGTCGAGCCAGACCTTCGATTGAAACCTGAACAGGTTTGATCGAGGCGTTCGCGGCACCAGTTTCCCCTGACCCGAACCACCCACAGGCCTTTTCCGGTTTCACGAATCCGGAAATCCGTTCATTCGGATTTCCAAGTCGAAACTTGACATGGAGTGTGAGCTTGGAACTATTCACCGCCCCCTGGTGGTCCGCCCTTTTGGCGATCATCCTCATTGACCTGGTGCTCGCCGGCGACAACGCCATCGTGATCGCCCTGGCCGCGCGCAACCTGCCGTCCCACTTGCAGAAAAAAGCCATCGTCTGGGGCACCGTGGGCGCCATTGTGGTCCGCTCCGCCATGACCGTCGGCGTGGTGTGGCTGCTGAAAATCCCCGGCCTGATGCTGGTAGGCGGCCTGGGGCTGCTGTGGATCGCCTACAAGCTATTGGCCGACCAGGGCGACAAGGAACACGACGGGCCCGTCGCCAGCACTTTCTGGGGCGCCATGAAAACCATTGTGGTAGCCGACGCCCTGATGGGCATCGACAACGTGCTGGGCGTCGCCGGCGCCGCGCACGGCTCCTTCGACCTGGTCGTCATCGGCCTGCTGGTGAGCATCCCCATCGTTGTCTTCGGTAGCACCATGGTCCTCAAGCTGGTGGAGCGCTTCCCCATCATCATCAACCTGGGCGCCGCCGTGCTGGCCTTCACCGCCGCCAAGATGGTCGTAAGCGAGCAGTTACTGGACTCGATCTATGGAGGCCCGAATACGCTGCCTTCGGCCGAAAACCTGCACACGGCCGCCCAGTGGATTACCTACGCGGTGGCGGTGGCCGGCGTGCTGGGTGCGGGCTGGTGGGCCACCCGGCGCAACCGCTCGACCCGCGACGCGGACCTGATCCCTCATTGAAACCGGCAACCCGTCACCCGCAAGCTTTCTAAAACGACGACAACTCAAGGAGAACTTCATGGACAACATCATCGTGTACGTTGACGACGCCGCATATGCCTTGCAGATGCTGCAACCCATGCTGCCCGCCGGCGGCCCCCGCAACCCGACCCGCTGGATCGTGGTCGGTTGCGCACCCCGCGTGACGCACCGCGTCAGCAAATGGGTGACGCACAGCGCGCGCGAAAGCTGGCGCGGCAAGTGGGCGGAAAAAGTCTTCGCCCAACTGATGCCGGTGCTGGAAAAAGAGGGTGACACAGTGCTGACCCAGCTGGCGCAAACCACCTTGGTGACCCAGACCGAGTTCCTGATCAAGCAGCACGGCGCCGCGCGCGTGCTGGATGCGCGCCGGCCGAAGTTCGGCCAGGACATGCAGCCCGTGACAGCCTCCCAAGCCCAGGAAAGCCAGGGCGTGCTGGGCTATGCCACGGCGCTGGCCAGCGCCGGATTGCTAGTGGCGACGGACTGATTGGGTCCGCCACTCCTTGCCAATGCGCCCTCGGGGCGCATTTTTATTTGGGCGGCCCGATGGTATTCTTCAGCCATGAAACTCCTCCTCAAATGGCTTTTCAGTGCGGCCGCCCTGCTGGCGGTCGCGTACCTGTATTCGGGCGTGATGGTGAGCAGCTTCACGGGCGCGCTGATCGCGGCCGCCGTGCTGGGGGCGCTCAACATGGTGGTGCGCCCCATCCTCGTGCTGCTGACGCTGCCCGTGACGCTGGTGACGCTGGGGCTTTTCCTCTTCGTCGTCAACGCGCTCATGTTCTGGGCCGCGGCCGGCCTGACCAGCAGCCTGATGAACGTCACGGGCTTTGGCGCCGCGCTGATAGGCTCGCTGATCTATTCAGCGCTGCAGCTAGTGATCGACTTTGTCCTGGAGCGCCTGTTCCTTGATAAGTGATTCCGTCTGGCGCGTTCGCGTGTCGAGGATGGAACCTTCCACGTAATCCGCGCTGCCGGGGTTGCTGCGCATCAGGGCCTGCGCTGCCTTGAAGCGGTCCAGCGCCGCCGGATAGTCCAGTTGCGCCGCGCGGCTTTCCGCATCGGCGCGAATTGCCCGCACATTCTGGTTCTGGTTGCCATAAGCCACGGCAAGCAACTGCCAGGCCGTCGCATCCTTGGGATGCGCCGCCACCCAGGTCTGCAACCGGCCGGACACATCCTGGGCCCGCTGCGCCGCCAGCAGCGAACGGGCCTGGGTCAGGACTTCCGCGCGCGACGTGGCTTTTGAAATATCGACGCTTGCGGCCGTCGCCGGGACGACGCCAGCCAACAAGTCGATGTCGACGGCCAGCAAATCCGCCGCACTCGCCGCCTGCGGCACCTCCGCGACGAACGGCCGCAGTTTTGCCAGCAAGGTTCTTGAGGCGGCGAAATCGCGCAGCTGCGCCGCCGCATAAGCGCCTGCGTACACAACACCGACATCGCGCACGTTTTCCACCGAAGCCGGTGCCTGCATGACCAGTGGCGAAGTGCGGCGCTGGGCCTCCGTCACCATGGACCGCAGCGCATCCACGCCCGGCGCCGCCAGGATGCGCGCGCGCGAGGCCATCATGGCGTGCAGCACACGGGCCTTTGCGGCCTCGATCAGTTTTTCACGCGAAGGCTTTTCGGCCTCCATGGAGGCCAGTTGCACGCGTGCCTGCGCCGCGGCGATCCGTTCGGTCGTCAGCGGGTGGGAGCGCAAATAGGGGAAGGAGCCGTTATCGTTCAGGCGTGAGGCCTGCTGCAGCTTTTCGAACATGGCGGTCACGCCGCGGCTTTCAAAACCGGCGTCGGTCATGACGCCGAAACCGATACGGTCCGCCTCCCGTTCCATGTCCCTGGAAAAATTGAGCTGGTTTTGCACCGCGACCGCCTGGCCGCCCACGATGGCGGCGCTGGCGGCATCGCCGTTTTTCCCGGCCGCCAGCGCGCCCAGGACCATGGCGGCGATCATCCACGGCGTCTGGCGCGACTGCTGCGTCAGCATGCGCGAAATATGCCGCTGCGTGACATGGCTGATTTCATGGCCGAGCACGGCGGCCATTTCGTCCGCGCTGCCGACCGCGGCAACAWGGCCCAGGTGCACGCCGAAATAGCCGCCGGGCAGGGCGAAGGCATTGATGCTCCGGTCCCGGATCAGGAACACCTGCCAAGCAAAGCGCTCTTCAAGCTCCACATGCAATTCCCCGCGCGCGCGTGCTGCGGCTATCAGCGGCAGCCAGAGGCTTTGCACGTAGTCGACCAGCACCGGGTCGTCGATGTAGTCCGGGTC
>NZ_JBFUBY010000184.1:0-8602 GCF_056405515.1 Polaromonas sp. P1_G2 | reverse complement strand
GCCCGTAGCGCAGCGAAGGGACGCAGCAACCAGGGTCGCCTTTTCTTTTGCTTACTTTTCTTTTGGCGAAGCAAAAGAAAAGTGAGTAGCCGCCGGGCTACCCCCGGCCAGCAACCCTCAGCAGAGCGCGCAAAGGCCGGAGCAAGACCGGCCAATCCGTGCCTGAAAGGCTCAGCTCAAATCAGCAATCAGATCAATGTACTGCTGCATCGCATCCTCCTGCGAAGTACCCTTAAGACCATTCCACGCATCCCACTTGGCACGCGCAACCATGTCGCCAAAGCCGGGCTTTTTCTCTCCGTTGTCGCCAACGCTACCCTGCTTGTAGAGCGCGTAGATCTTCAGCAAGGTTGCGTTGTCAGGACGCTCGCTGAGGTTTTTCGAATCGGCCATGGCTTTGTCGAAGGCTGCTTTCAGGTCTGACATAAGGGGATCTCCGTTTTTAGAAGTGGGTCACCAATGACGGTGCTTGGGGTAACTGCCCGGTATCTTAGCGAGGCGGTTACCCGCAAAATAGGGAAGTTACCCCATCCGGGGTGGATTCGCAGCAGTTTTGCATTTGGGAGTGCTCATGGTTACACGCGTTACCGCCCAGGCCGCCGGCCGGAAAGTGGCAAAAAACGTCCAGAAGAACGTCAAGCGGGCCGTCTCGGGAACCCTGGGCATTTCGGGTGAGCGCATGAGCAAGGTCGACACGGCCTGGCTGCGCATGGACAACGACGCCAACCTCATGATGATCGTGGGCGTGTGGCAACTGGCGCCGGGCGTCAAGCACGCGGCGGTCTGCGAACGCATTGAAAACAGCCTGCTCAAGTACGACCGCTTCAAGCAGCGCGTGATGGAAGACGCGGCCGGCGCCACCTGGGTGATGGACCGCAACTTCGACCTGGCCAAACACGTGGTGGCCGAGAAACTGCCCAAATCAGCCAACCAGGAGCAGGCCCTGCAGGACCGCGTGGCGGTACTCGCCACCCAGCGCCTGGACCCGAAACGCCCCCTGTGGCAAATCCATTTGATCGAGGACTACACCGGGCCCGACGGCGTCAAGGGCAGCGCCATGATCGTGCGCATCCACCACTGCATCGCCGACGGCATCGCGCTGATCTCGGTGACCATGTCGCTGGTCGACGGCGGCGCACCGCCGCCGGAGCGGCGCAAGAAGGCCGCGGCGGCCGCGGGCACGGAAGACTGGATCGCCGACACCCTGCTCAAGCCTTTCACCGACATCACCGTCAAGGCGCTGGGCGCGGTGGGCGAAGGCGCGGCGCGTTCGCTGGGCATGCTGGGGGACCCGAAAAAAGGCATGGAGCAAGGCATGAGCGGCTCCTTCGACATGGCCAAGGTGCTGATGCAGGTGCTCAAGGACGGCGCCGCGCTGGCCCTAATGCCCGACGATTCCAAAACCCGGCTCAAGGGCAAGCCCGGCGGCGCCAAGAAGGTGGCCTGGTGCCAGCCGATTCCGCTGGACGAGGTCAAGGCCGTGGGCAAGGCGCTCAACTGCTCGATCAACGACGTACTGCTCAGCTGCGTGGCCGGCGCCCTCGGCGAGTACCTGAAGACTTTCGGCGACGAGGTGGCGGGCCAGGAAATCCGCGCCATGGTGCCGGTGAACCTGCGGCCGCTCGACCAGGCGCACAAGCTGGGCAACCGCTTCGGCCTGGTGCCGCTGGTGCTGCCCATAGGCGTGGACAACCCGATCGAGCGTGTCTACGAAGTGCGCCGCCGCATGGCCGCGCTCAAGGGCAGCTACCAGCCGCTGCTGGCCTTCAGCCTGCTGGCGGTGGCGGGCCTGCTGATCAAGCCGGCGCAGGACGTGATGCTGAACCTCTTCGCCAAGAAGACCACGGCGGTCATGACCAATGTGCCGGGCCCGCGCGAAAAGCTCAAGTTCTGCGGTTCCACGCTGGAGCAAAGCATGTTCTGGGTGCCGCAGTCGGGTGACGTGGGCCTGGGCGTGTCCATCCTGAGCTACGGCGGCGGCGTGCAGTTCGGCGTGATCACCGACAGCACGCTGTGCCCGGAGCCGCAGCGCATCATTGACGAATTCGTGCCGGAATTCGCCAAACTTTCCATCGTGACACTGATGCTCCCCTGGGGTGACACCGCCTAAGGAGCGAAGCGGCGGGAAGCGATTTCCAGAAGACCGTCGAATATCAGGCTATCCACCAGCTCGAATTTCACCGACATGCTGGGGGCCATCTTCCAGCCCGCGCCGCCGGTCATGATGCATTCGGGCGTCTCGCCGCAATGGCGCGTGATGTTTTCCACCATGCGCTGCACCGCACCGGCAATCGCGAAGGTGCCGCCGCTGGTCAGCGCGTCGCTGGTGTTGGTGGGGAAATCGCGCACCTCGCCGGTGGGCACATGCAGGCCGGCCGTGCCGGACTCGAGCGCGCGCAGCATGATGCCGTGGCCCGGCAGGATGATGCCGCCCAGAAATTTCCCGGAAGCGTCTATGGCCTCGACGGTGACCGCGGTGCCGACCATGACGACCACGCAGGGCTTTTGCACGCCGCGCGCCAGCAGGCGATGCCGCGCGCCTATCATGGCGACCCAGCGGTCGGCGCCCAGGCGGGCCGGGTGGTCGTAGCCGTTGCTCACGCCCGCTTCCTGCGGGCTGGAGACGACCCAGCGCGGCGCCACGTCCCAGAGCTCCATCTGCTCGGCCACGCGCCGCTTGATGGCGTCGCCGGCGACGATGCAGCCCAGGATGCGCGTAGGCACGGGCAACGCATTCCACTCCTCTTCCGCGAGCTTGTCGATGTTTTCGAGGAACACCGCCCCCTGCGCCAGCAGCCTGGCACCCGCCGCGGGCGCCTCGTACTGGGCCCATTTCAGGCGGGTGTTACCCACATCAAGCGCTAGAAAGGTCATTTGGCGGATTATGAACAGGTTTGGCGCACGGCCCCGAGCGGCCGCCTAGGGGTTTCCAGTAGGGCTTTACGGAAAATACCGGCTCAAATCAAGCCAAACCAGCAGGCGCGCTGGATGGCGGCCAGCTTGTTGTCGACCCTGAGCTTGGTCATGGCATTGGAGAGGTGGAAGTTCACGGTGCGTTCGCTACAGGCCAGCTGCTCGCCGCTTTCACGCGCGGTCATGCCCTGGAAGGCCAGGCTCAGGCACTCAAGCTCGCGCGGGCTCAGCGGGCTGCGCGCTTCGGCCAGCGCCCGCTTGAGCAGCGGCCAGATGTTGAGCGCCGACCAGGCCAGCAGGGCCGCCTCGCTGCGGTCGTGCCACTGGCGCGGGCTGAAGAGGTAGCACTCGAAAGCGCGCCCCACGGTGACGGGGAAGGCGATGCGAACCACGCTCTGGTAGCCGTGGGCCAGCCAGAGCCGGCGCCAGCGGCCCAGGTTTTCGAAGGCCGATTTGGAAATATCCTGCCAGGCCACCAGGGGCGCGTCGGAGTCGCGCCAGGGCGCGCCGAAGTCGCGGCTTTCAGCCAGGGCTTCGGCCGCATCGAGCAGGCGAGGCGGGTGGATGGCCAGCACCAGCCGGTCCTCCTGGCCCGCAAAAGGGTCGGGGCCGAGCACCATAAGGGCCTCGACGGAGAATTCGCGCAGGGCGCTCAGCCAGTCGCTGATGACGCCGTCCAGGCTCACGCTGTCAAAGTTGGCAGGTAACAGCATTAGCTTGACGGAAAAAGAACCGGGACAATACAGTCACATGTCAAATGCATCATCGGTCAGGTTCCCTGTTGTGCTGGAGAGATTTCTAAAGTGAGGAGCGCCCGCTTTCATGCGTGGCTGGCACAGCGTCCCTTGCTCCAGTGGCTGCGGGAAGAACTGGTACTCGCCCCGCTGGAGCCCATTTTGCATCCATCGCCACGGCGTCTGTGGTGGCTGGGGCTTTCTTTTTTCTCGGGCAATGCCCTGTTCGCCTGGATCTGGTCGGCCTGGCTGCCCCAGCCCTACGAAAACCTGCCTCTGCGCGTGGGCGCCAGCCTGCTGGGCTACAGCCTGATGACGCGGCGCGTCAACCACGATCCGGGCAGCCGCCTGGCGCAAAGGGTCTTCGGCCTGGTGTTCTGGGTGGAGCTGCCGGTGCTGTTCAGCTGGATGTACCTGTGCAACAGCGGCAGCACGGTATGGCTGGCCACCATGGCGGCCATGGTGCTGATCTACTACCACGTGACCGACTGGCGCCTGGCCACGCTGGGCACCATCACGGGAGGCCTGCTGGCCTTCGGGGCCTTCATGGCCATCGGTCCCGCGGTTCCCTTGCTGCCGACGGAGCAGCGCGCCGTGCACGCGGTGGTGTTCGCGTTTGCCTGGTCGATCGCCCTGGTGCTCAACCTGTCCTCTGCCAACCTGCGGCGGGAGCAACTCTCCAGCACGCTGACCACCATCGGCATCATGGCGCATGAACTGCGCACGCCGCTGTCGACGGCGGCCCTGCTGGGCGACGCGATCCAGCTGGAGGTGCAGCGCCAGCCCGACAACCCGCGCGCGCAGCAACTGGATAAGCTCGCGCTGCGCCTGCACGCCCTGGTGCGCAACATGAACCACCAGATCGACACGCAGATCGCCAACGCCAAGCTGCTGCAGCTGCCGCGCTACACCGAACGGGTCCTGGCCAGCCAGGTGGTGCAGGAAGTGGTGGTGGGCTACCCCTACCAGTCGAGCCGCCAGCGCGACTGCGTCAAGGTCATCCTTCATGACGATTTCAGTTTCCGTTCCTCGGCCACCCAGTTTTCCCAGGTGCTGGACAACCTGATCAAGAACGCCCTGCATTCGCTGATGGCCGCCGACTCCAAATACCCGAGCGGCGCGCTGCGCATCGAGGTGCGCCAGGCGCAGGGGCGCGGCCGCATTATCGTCGCGGACGAGGGCATGGGCATAGACGCCGCCCTGCTGCCGCAGATTTTCAAGCCTTTTTTCTCCAGCAACCGCGGCACCGGCCACGGCCTGGGTTTGGCGTTTTGCCAGCAAGTGGTACAAAGTGCAGGCGGCAACATTCATGTGAAATCCGAGTTTGCCGTGGGCGCCGTTTTTACCATTGAGCTGCCCATCGCGCCTTGACGGCCTGTTTTTTGCAACTGTATGACTGCTTTTGACAACCTTCCATAAAACGACAAACATGTCCTTTGCACTCTACCGCCGGCCGGGAGGCGTGGTCTTTCTGGACGACGACCCGGACTATCTTGAAATGCTGGCTGAAGTCATGCCGCTGGACTGGTATGTACGCCTGTTCCTGCGCCCGGTGGCCTGCATAGAGCTGCTGCTGAAGGAGCCGGCCCGCTGGGAAGCCGACGCCTGGCGCCAGCAGGAGATCATCAACCGCTGGCGCGAAGGCTCGGCCCTGATCCCGCAAATCCTGCAGTACTGGCGCGAAGACGGCACGGCGCGCTTTGCGCTCACCCAGGTCTGCGTGGTGGACTACTCGATGCCGGCGATGAGCGGGCTGCGGGTGCTCAGCGAGCTGACGGGCTGGTCCGGCGCGCGCGTGCTGCTGACCGGGCGCGCCGACGAGCAGCTCGCCGTGTCGGCCTTCAACCGCGGGCTGATCGAGCAGTTCATTCCAAAGCAATCCCCCGAAATCCGGTTGCGCCTGACCGACGCCATCCAGGCGCTGCTGCRCCAACCCGACGGGCGGCACCAGCAGACCTGGCGCTCCACGCTGTCGCGCGAGCAGCACGCCCTGCTGTGCGAGCCCACGATCGCGCAGGAGCTTGAAAACCTCGCGCTGCGCCAGGGCTGGATAGAACATGTGGTCATAGGCGCGCCTTTCGGCGTGCTGGCGCTGGACCGCAAGGGCAGCGCCAGCTGGCTGCAGCTGGAGCCGGCGGGCAAGCTGCGCGAACTCGCGGAAATCGCCGAGTCCCAGGGCTGGGATGCGGCCACCGTGGCGGACGTGGCCGTGGGCAAAAAACTCATAGACCTGGAGCTGCAGCTGGCGCTGGGCGGCGGCCAGAAGCCCCAGCCGCGGCAGGCTTTCGCGATCTCCTCCGGCGAGGCCGTGCTCCACGCCGCGCTTTTCAGCATCGGCGAGCCCTTCAGCCCGGGCTTCATGACCAGCCACGAGCGTTTTATCGCCACCTCCGGCGAAAGACAGCTACAAGACTGACGCGGACCGCGCCGGGGCCGTGCGGCCATGGCGTCATGCCTCGGCCTGCCCGGCCCGGGCGCGCCGCGCGATCGGCCAATCCCAGGGCTTCACGATGGGCGCGATCTCCCGGGCCACCGCTTCCACGTGGTCCAGCTCGGAAGCCGTCAAGCCGGCGTTCAGCGTCATGCGCATCATGGCGCGCTTGGCGCTGGTCGCCGGCGCGCAGAACATCGACGAATACACGTTGCGTTCCTCCAGCCGGTCGCGCAGCACCATGGTGTCGCTTTCCGAGCCGACTTCCAGCGCGATGATCTGCTGGGTGCCCTGGTGGATGGGGTAGCCCAGCTCGCTCAGCGAGCCGCGCAGCCGGCGGGTGTTCGCATGCAGGCGCACGCGCGCGTCGTCGCTCTTGCGGATCACGTCCAGCGTGGCCGCCAGGCCGGCGATCTCGTGCGGCAACAGGCTGGAGCTGAAGATGTTGGGGAAGCTCGAACACAGGATGTAGTAGCGCATGTGGGCCGGCGCGGTGAAAAAACCGGCGCGGCCCGCGAAGGCCTTGGCCAGACTGGCGGTGATGAAGTGCACCCGGTCGGTCAGGCCCAGTTCGGCGCACAGGCCCGCGCCCTGCGGCCCGTGCGTGCCCAGCGAGTGGGACTCGTCGACCAGGATCATGCAGCCGTTCTGCTCGGCCACGTCCACGATCTCCACCAGCGGGGAAACGGCGCCGGTGGTGCTGTAGACCGAGTCCACCACCACGATGCCGGGGCCGTTGCGGGCGATCATGCGCGCCAGGTGGGCCGGGTCGTTGTGGCGGAAGGCGAAAGCCGGCGCGCGCGCCGCGTGGGCGCCCTCCCAGAGCGAGGCGTGGGCCAGGGTGTCCAGGTAGACCGGCGTCTGCGCGTCGGCAATCGCCTGCAGCAGGCCGACGTTGGCCGCGTAGCCCGACTGGCAGATAAAACCGTCGTCCTTGCCGACCCAGCCGGCCAGCGCCATCTCCAGCGTGTGCGTCGGGTGCTGGTTCAGGTGGAAGACGCCCGACTGGACGACAAACTCCTGTTCCTTGCGCAAGGCCTCGACCTGGGCATGCACGATCTGCGGATGCCCCGTCACGCTCAGGTAATCGTTGCCGTCCAGGCGTATGGCATTGGAGTCGGGTGTCCGCCCATGGAGCATGAATTTCCCGCCCCATTGCTGGTCCCAGCGCGGTTTGAAATCGCGCGCGATGCGTTCGCTCAGGCGGGAGCCGAGGGCGGGGTTGTTAGGCGCCTTGACGGCGGGTGACAGTTCGCGTTCGAGTACTTGCATGGGGGAGCTCCGTTGGAAAGAAGAACCCCATTGAAAGCGCTCAAACAAATTGATACGTGTTACCCCCTGTCAGAACTGACAGGGGGTACCTCCATACAACAAATCTCAGATGTCGTGGTGTGAACTATTCACTTCATTTTTATGAGCCCCGTACGCCATCCCCTTACAGGTTGAAGTTACGAAAGGTACAAATTTCCCCCGGTTTAGCGGGGTTTTTCTGGTGCTTCAGCCCTGCTTCCACGGCAGGCCCTGAAAACGCCAGCCGCCCTTGCGGCCGCGCTGCCCCTGTTCGTCGGCGTCGCCTTCAAAGCCTTCCAGGATGTTGTAGGCCTCAAGCCCCAGTTCCGCCGCGCGTTTGGCCGCCGCCACCGAACGCACGCCGCTGCGGCACAGCAGCACGGCTTTCTTGCCGGCAGGCACGGCCGCTTTCAGCCCCTCATCAAAACCCGCATTCACCGCCATGCCCGGCCACTGCTTCCATGCCAGGGGCACGGCGCCCGGCACATAACCCACCCATTCGCGTTCAGCGTCCGTGCGCACGTCCACCAGCACCGCCTCGCCTGACTGCATCCACTGCAGCGCCAGGCGCGCCGGTATGTCTCCGGCATAACCGGCGGCCGGCCGGACTTGAAGCGGGGAGGAAGTGTCCGCGGATGTGGGGCTTGTCATGGCGTTGCCTGTCCTGTCAATGTGAAGCGATGAAGTGGTGAAGTGAGCCGGCGGCGGATGAAACCGCCAAGCCAAGTTTATTCCCGGGCCGTCGCCCCCGGCAACAGCAGGGAGAAAAGCCAGGCGTCATAGCCATCACTCCGCAAAAGCCAAGCGCCATGCACAATCACAACGGACGGCGACGAGCCGTCCCAGCCATTCAGCCGGACACAGGAGACCCCATGCCCTCTACCCGCACAGACATTCCCCTTTTTCCCGACGCCTCGGCCGGCAAGGCGGACCTCAAGACCCTGGCTAGGCTGCTGTCCCGATGGCAGCCGCCGCAGACCGATGCCGACGGCCTGCCGCCGTCCGGCAAAAAAGCGAAGGCCTGGGCGCTGGCCGGCCTGGACCCGGCCGCCAAGCCTTTTTCCAGCGGCGACAAGCAGCAGGACAAAACCCTGGTCGACACGCTGGCGGCCGAACTCGACGAATTGCAGAACCTGTTTTATGCCGACAAGCGCTTCAAGTTGCTGGTCATCCTTCAGGGCACCGACACCGCCGGCAAGGACGGCACGCTGCGCGGTGTGTTCGGCCGCATCTC
>NZ_JBFUBY010000183.1:0-8642 GCF_056405515.1 Polaromonas sp. P1_G2 | reverse complement strand
CCTCGGCATCGGGGTGGTGATGCGTTGCGTCGTAAGCCGCGGCGGCCACCGAGGCCATGGCGCGGCAGCCTTCGGTGTAGGCGCGCATGGTCATCAGCATGCGCTTGACGTCGGGGTGGTGGATGATGGGCGCGCTGGCCTTGATGGAGCCGTCGACGGGGCGGCTCTGCACGCGGTCTTTCGAAAACGCCACGGCCTTCTGGTAGGCACGCTCGGCAATCGCGATGCCCTGCATCCCGACGGCGTAGCGCGCCGAGTTCATCATGATGAACATGTATTCGAGGCCGCGGTTTTCTTCGCCGACGATGTAGCCGACGGCGCCACCGTTGTCGCCGTACTGCAGCACAGCGGTGGGCGAAGCCTTGATGCCCATCTTGTGTTCTATGCTCACGCAGTGCACGTCGTTGCGCGCGCCCAGTGCGCCGTCCTTGCCGACCATGAACTTGGGCACGACAAACAGGCTGATGCCCTTGACGCCTTCGGGCGCGCCCGTGACGCGGGCCAGCACCAGGTGCACGATGTTCTCGGCCATGTCGTGCTCACCATAGGTGATGAAGATCTTGGTGCCGAAAATCTTGTAGCTGCCGTCGGGTTGCGGCTCGGCAYGGCTGCGCACCATGGCCAGGTCTGAGCCGGCCTGTGGCTCGGTCAGGTTCATGGTGCCGGTCCACTGGCCGCTCACGAGTTTTTCGAGGTAAACCGCCTTGAGCTCGTCGGAGCCGGCCGTCAGCAGCGCCTCGATGGCACCGTCGCTGAGCAGCGGGCACAGCGCGAAGCTCATGTTGGCCGAGTTGAGCATTTCGCCGCAGGCCGCGCCTATGGTCTTGGGCAGGCCCTGGCCGCCAAAATCGGCCGGGTGCTGCAGGCCTTGCCAGCCGCCTTCGACGTATTGTTTGAAGGCTTCCTTGAAGCCGGGCGTGGTGGTGACTTCGCCGGCCTGAAAGCTTGAGGGGTTGATGTCGCCCTCGCGGTTCAGCGGGGCCAGCACGCCTTCGTTGAACTTGGCGCACTCCTCGAGCACGGCTTGCGCGGTATCGAAGCCGGCTTCCTCGAAGCCCGGAATCTGCGCGATCTGTTCGATGTTGGCCAGGTGCTGGATGTCAAACAGCATGTCCTTGAGAGGGGCTTTGTACGTCATGTTCTTGTCTCCGAATTTCTCTTGCTCCTTCCCCCGCTGGGGGAAGCTTGGGATGGGGGCTTGCGGCCGTGGCAAAGTGCTCGCTCAACCGCCGCCGGTCCCCACCCCTGCCCTCCCCCAGTGGGGGAGGGAGTTAACTCACTAACAGGTCACAAAGCCGCGACCAGCTCGGGCACGGCCGTGAACAGGTCGGCCTCCAGGCCGTAATCGGCCACGCTGAAGATAGGCGCCTCAGGGTCTTTGTTGATCGCGACAATGACCTTGCTGTCCTTCATGCCGGCCAGGTGCTGGATCGCGCCGGAAATGCCGGCGGCGATGTAAAGCTGCGGCGCGACGATCTTGCCGGTCTGGCCCACTTGCCAGTCGTTGGGGGCGTAGCCCGCATCGACGGCGGCGCGCGAGGCGCCCAGCGCCGCGCCCAGCTTGTCGGCCAGCGGCGTCAGCACTTCGTTGAACTTCTCGCTGGAGCCCATGGCCCGGCCACCCGAGACGATGATCTTGGCGGCGGTCAGTTCAGGGCGGTCGCTCTTGGCGATCTCGGAACCCAGGAAAGTCGACTTGCCGCTGTCGGCCACGCCCGCAGGGGTCTCAATCGTCGCGGAGCCGCCTGTGGCAGCCGCGGCGTCAAAGCCGGTGGTGCGCACGGTGATGACTTTGGTCGCGTCCAGGCTTTGCACGATGGCAATCGCGTTGCCGGCATAGATGGGGCGCTCAAAGGTGTCGGCGGCATCAACCTTGGTGATGTCGGAGATCTGGCCCACGTCCAGCGTCGCGGCTACGCGGGGAGCGATGTTCTTGCCCGAGGCGGTGGCGGGAAACAGGATGTGCGAATAGGCGGAAGCGATGGCCAGCACCTGCGCGGCCATGTTCTCGGCCAGGCCGTGGGCGAAGTGCTCGCCTTCGACATGGATGACCTTGGCGACGCCGGCAATCGCGGCGGCGGCCTTGGCGGCGGCTTCGGCGCCCTTGCCGGCCACCAGCACGTGCACGTCGCCGCCGCACTGTGCGGCAGCCGTCACGGTGTTGAGGGTGGCGGGCTTGATGGAGTTGTTGTCGTGTTCTGCCACGACGAGTGATGCGAGTGCGGTCATTTCAATCAACTCCTTAGATAACTTTGGCTTCGTTCTTGAGCTTGTCCACCAGGGCGGCCACGTCGGCCACCTTGATGCCGGCGCTGCGCTTGGGCGGCTCGCTGACCTTCAGGGTCTTGATGCGCGGCTTGACGTCGACGCCGAGCTCTTCGGGCTTGATGTTGTCGAGCKGCWTCTTCTTSGCCTTCATGATGTTGGGCAGGGTGACGTAGCGCGGCTCATTGAGGCGCAGGTCGGTGGTGATGATGGCCGGCAGCGTGAGCGAGAGGGTTTCCAGGCCACCGTCGACTTCGCGCGTGACCTTGGCGGTGCCGCCTTCGACTTCGACCTTGGAGGCAAAAGTCGCCTGGGGCCAGCCCAGCAGCGCGGCCAGCATCTGGCCGGTCTGGTTGCAGTCGTCGTCGATGGCTTGCTTGCCGAGGATGACGAGCTGGGGTTGTTCTTTTTCGACCAGGGCCTTGAGCAGCTTGGCGACGGCCAGGGGCTGCAGTTCTTCGGCGGTCTCCACCAGGATGGCGCGGTCGGCGCCTATGGCCATGGCGGTGCGCAGGGTTTCCTGGCACTGCAGCACGCCGCAGCTGACGGCGATCACCTCGGTGACCACGCCTTTTTCCTTCAGGCGGGTGGCCTCTTCGACGGCGATCTCGTCAAACGGGTTCATGCTCATCTTGACGTTGGCGATGTCGACACCAGTGCCATCGGATTTGACGCGGACTTTCACGTTGTAGTCGACTACACGCTTGACGGGGACCAAGACCTTCATGACAGGGCTCCAGAGTTGTTGATGAGATGTATTGATTGACGTTGACGTAAACGTAAGCTTTGCATTCTATGCTGCGGCATGCCGGGTGCGGGCTGCGGGGCCGGCGGCCGGAAGGTAACCAGCACTGCCGGGCAGAAAAAGAACGGTCGTTCTATTTTTCATTATAGAGGGCGAAACAAGGGGAATTAGAGCATCCTGCCCAACCGTTGTCCTAAAGGTGTCTTTCAGGCGCCAATTGCCCCGCGGCTGGGCGCCCTCCAGGGGCCCGGGCCGGTTCAGGAGGGTTTGGCGGCGTCCCCGTCCGCCGTGACGCGGGTGTGCACCACGCGCTGCGGATAGGGAATGTCGATGTTGTGCGCGCGCAGGGCTTCCAGGATGGCCAGGTTGATGCGGGAGCGCAGGTTTTGCTGGCCGTTTTCCGGGTCGGCCATCCAGTAGTTGAGCGTGAACTCCAACCCGTCGGCGCCGAAGTTGGTCAGGTTGGTGCCGGGGGCCGGGTCGCGCAGCACGCGGTCCTGCCTGAGCGCGGCCTCGTTGAGCAGGCGCATCACGAGCTCCACATCGCTGTCATAGCCCACCGAAACCACGGTGGACTGCAGCACCTGCGGGTCGCTCAGCGACAGGTTTTCAACGCGGGTGCTGATGAACATCTCGTTGGGCACGATGGACTCGCGCCCCGAAGGTGCGCGCACCACGGTGTAGCGCGCGTTGATGTCGGTGATGCGGCCCTCGAAGGTGTCGACCCGGATGTTGTCGCCTATGCGCACGCTGCGCTCGGCCAGCATGACAAAGCCGCTGACGTAGTTGGCGGCCAGCTTCTGCAGGCCGAAACCCACGCCCACGCCTATCGCGCCGCCCAGCACCGACAAGGCTGTGAGGTCTATGCCTACCGAGGACAGCGCCAGCATCAGGCCCACAAACATCAGCACGGCGCGCACCGCGTTGCTGACGGCCTTGCGCAGGGACAGTTCGTTGCCAGTGGCCTTGCGCAGCAGGCGCGACTCGATGGCCGACGATATCCACAGCGTGATCAGCAGCACCACGCCGGCCGTCACCGCGCCTTCGAGCATGGTGCGCACCGAGAGGTTGCTGTTGCCTATCTTCCACTTGATGCCGTCGAGTTCTTCCAGCACCACGGGCAGCAGGCCGCTGACCCACAGCACCATGGCGATCCAGGCCAGCCAGGAGATGGTGCGCTCCAGCGCCCGCACCAGCGGTGCATCCTTGAAGGCCACCTGCAGCACCTTGACACCCAGGCGTATCGCGGCCAGCGAGACCAGCACGGGAATCGCCACCTTGAAGAGCGCCAGCGGAAACATGCGCTCCAGCAAAGCCTTGGCCGCGTAGGCCAGGAACAGCAGCAGCAGGGGGAAAAGCACACCGTCGATCACGCGCCGCCCGAACAGGATGGAGCTGTCGTCGACCGCCATGCGCGCGCGGCCCGCCACGCGCACCACCAGCCAGGCCAGCAAGGCGCAACCGATCAGCGCGGCCACCTCCGTGAGCGTCGTGGGCTGGGCCAGCGCGGCGAACCAGGCGTCCAGGTTGTCGATACGGGCGGGGGGACGGGTCGTCAGGGCGCCGGCGCTGGCCATTGGGGTTTCCTTTTTTCGATGAAGGCCTGTACGCCCTCCTGTGCAACGGCATGGGCCATGTTGCGGGCCATGGACTGGCCCGCGAGCTGGTAGGCGGCCTCGATACCGGTTTCACGTTGTTGGTAAAAAAGCGCCTTGCCCATGGCCAGCGCCTCGCGCGGTTTGGACAATAGCGACTGCAGCAATTTTTCGACTTCGCCGTCCAGCGCCTCCAGCGGCACGACGCGGTTGACCAGCCCACGCTGGCGCGCTTCATCGGCCGTGATGAAGCCGCCGGTCAACAGCATCTCCATGGCCTGCTTGGCCGGGATGTTGCGCACCAGCGGCACGCTGGGCGTGGCGCAGAACAGGCCCACGTCTATGCCGTTGACGCCGAAGCTGGCACTGCCGGCCGCCACGGCCAGGTCGCATTGCGCCACCAGCTGGCAACCGGCCGCGGTGGCCAGGCCTTGCACCCGCGCGATGACAGGCACCGGCAGCTTCTGGATGCTGAGCATCATGCGCGTGCACTGGGCAAACAGCTTCTGGTAATAGGCCAGTTCGGGCTGTGCGTGCATGTCTTTGAGGTTGTGGCCGGCGCAAAAGGCCTTGCCCTCGGCCGCGATGACCACCGCGCGCGCCGCGCCGTCGGCCGCGATCGCGTCGAGCGCGGCCTGCAGCGCGGCCAGCACGTCCTCGCTGAGGGTGTTGAAGCTGGCGGCGCGGTTCAGCACCAGGCGGTGCACGCCGCGCGCGTCCTGGSTATGCAGCACGGGTGCCGAAAGGTCAGCGGATGCGGCGCTCATGAAACAAACCTCCTACAGGTCGGCCAGCACGCGGATGTGGGCTTCCACGCTGCGTGCCAGCGCGTTCAGGTTGTAGCCGCCTTCCAGCGACGAAACAATCCGGCCCTGCGAGTGGCGTTTCGCGACGTCCTTGATGCGCTGGGTGATCCAGGCGTAGTCCTGCTCAACCAGGCCCATCTGGCCCAGGTCGTCGTCGCGGTGCGCGTCGAATCCGGCGCTGATAAAAATCATCTCGGGCTTGAATTCCTCCAGGCGCGGTATCCACATCATCTCGACCAGCTCGCGCACGTCCATGCCCTTGGTGTAGGCCGGCACGGGCAGGTTGAGCATGTTGCCGGCATGGCTCTCGGTGCCGCTGTAGGGGTAGAGCGGATGCTGGAAAAAACTCACCATCAGCACCCGCTCATCCCCGCTGAGGATGTCCTCGGTGCCATTGCCGTGGTGCACGTCGAAGTCGACAATCGCCACACGCTTGAGGCCGTGGCGCTCCAGCGCATAACGCGCGGCGACGGCGATGTTATTGAAAAAGCAGAAGCCCATGGCCTTGTTATGGCAGGCATGGTGGCCGGGCGGCCGCACGGCGCAGAAGGCGTTTTCGAGTTCGCCGGACAGCACGGCATCGGTGGCGGCCAGCGCRGCGCCGGCGGCGCGCAGGGCGGCGTTCCAGGTGTGCACGTTGAGGGCGGTGTCGGGGTCGATCTGGGCATAGGCCGGGCCGCCCGCCCGTATGTCATCGGCTAGGTGGTCGCTCAGGCCGCGCAGCGCGGCGACCATCATGCGATCGTGTGCGAGTTCGATGTCGCCCAGGGCCGCCTGCGGCGCCTCGCGGGCGTCCAGCGCGTCCTTGACGCCGATGGCCAGCAGCCAGTCGTCGATGGCATCGAGCCGCTCGGGGCATTCCGGGTGCCCGGCCCCCATTTCGTGCTTTCGGCAGTCGGGATGGCTGAAATAACCGGTCGCGTTCATCGGGAAACCATCGGGCAATGTTTTACGAAAATTTACGGTATGGTTGACGCCATGAATGTCACAGAAAAACTTCAAGCGCTCCTGAATCAGCTTAACACGGTCATCGTCGGCAAGCCGGCCCAGGTGCAGGATTGCGTGGCCTGCCTGCTGGCCGGCGGCCACCTGCTGATCGAGGATGTGCCGGGCGTCGGCAAGACCACGCTGGCCCATGCGCTGTCGCGCTCCTTCGGCCTGCAGTTTTCACGCGTGCAGTTCACCGCCGACCTGATGCCCAGCGACCTGTCGGGCGTGTCGATTTACGAGCGCCAGAAGGAGAGTTTTGTGTTCCACCCCGGGCCGGTGTTCGCCCAGGTGCTGCTGGCCGATGAAATCAACCGCGCCAGCCCCAAGACCCAGAGCGCCCTGCTCGAGGCCATGGAGGAAAAACAGGTCACCGTCGAAGGCGAAACCCGCCCCCTGCCCCTGCCCTTTTTTGTGATCGCCACGCAGAACCCGCACGACCAGCTCGGCACCTACGCCCTGCCCGAGTCGCAGCTGGACCGCTTCCACATGCGGATTTCGCTGGGTTACCCCGACCGCGCCGCCGAGCGCGAGCTGCTGCGCGGCGCCGACAGGCGCGAGATGGTCGAGCAACTGCCCGCGCTGCTGGCGCCGCACGACCTGCTGGAGCTGCAGCAGATGGTGGCCAAGGTCCACGCGTCCGAGCCGCTGCTCAACTACCTGCAAGACCTGGTGGCGGCCACCCGTTCGGGCCGCTGGTTTTTGCAGGGCCTGAGCCCGCGCGCCGGTATAGCCATCATGCGGGCCGCCAGGGCCCAGGCCTTTCTGAGCAAGCGCGATTACGTGGCGCCCGACGATATCGCCGCGGTGCTGCCCCAGACCGCCGCGCACCGGCTGATTCCCGTCAGTGACGCCGGGCGCGGCTCGGTGGAACAGGTGCGCGCCATGCTGGAAGCCGTGCCCCTGCCCTGAGCACCGCCCCCAAAAAAACACATCGTCCGCTTTTTCCGCCCCTTCCCTCTCCTTATGGCCGCGCTGGCATCCACCCTCAACCCCCTGGCCTTCGTGCGTGCCCGCTT
The DNA here is from genome assembly GCF_056405515.1 of Polaromonas sp. P1_G2. Taxonomy (NCBI): domain Bacteria; kingdom Pseudomonadati; phylum Pseudomonadota; class Betaproteobacteria; order Burkholderiales; family Comamonadaceae; genus Polaromonas; species Polaromonas sp. P1_G2. The sequence goes on along the minus strand of NZ_JBFUBY010000183.1, from coordinate 1,225 downwards.
CCAGGCCTGGTGGCAGAGCAAGCTGCCTTTCACCGACAGCGTGACGCTGACCCAGCGCAACGTTTACATCCTTCCCACCCGTCCGGGCTGGATGATGGGTGTCACCCTGCTGGTGCTGCTGGTGGCCGCCATCAATTACCAGCTGAGCCTGGGCTACCTGCTGACTTTTTTGCTGGCCGGCAGCGCGCTCATCGGCATGCATGTCTGCCACGGCACGCTGCGCGGCCTGTCCATGAACCTGGTCGCGCCGCACGCCCAGTATGTGGGCGCCACCGCCGCTTTCGAGGTCAAGCTGACCAACACCCGGCGTACAGTGCGCCACGGCATAGGCCTGAGCGTGCTCAACCCGCATGACGTAGACGCCGAAAAAGGCCGCGAGCGACACTGGGCCTGGACCGACGTGCCCGCGCAAGGCAGCAGCGTGGTGCAGGTGGCCTTCACGCCGCCGAAGCGCGGCCTGCACAGGCTGCCCACGCTGACCGCCGAAACCCGGTTCCCGCTGGGCACCTTCCGCGTCTGGACCGTCTGGCGGCCCGGCGCCCAGGTCCTGGTCTACCCCGCGCCCGAAGCCCACCCGCCGCCCCTGCCGCCCGGCGAACCCCGCTCAGGCGGCGCCGCGGCCGCCCTGCGCGCGCAAAGCAGCGGCGAATTCGACGGCGTGCGGGGTTACCGGCGCGGCGACCCGATGAAACTGGTGGTCTGGAAGAAGGCCGCGAAGGACGACGGCCAAGGAAGCGGGCTGGTGGTTCGCGACACGCAGCAGGCGCAGCGGCATGAGTTGTGGCTGGACTTTGCGCAGGCCGGTTCTGCCGGCGTTGAGCAGAAGCTTTCACGGCTGTGTGCCTGGGTGTTGTTGGCTGACAAGCTGTCGCTGGACTATGGATTGAGGTTGCCTTCTTTGGAGATCAAGCCTGCCAGTGGGGAGGCGCATAAAAGGCTTTGTCTGGAGGCGCTGGCCGTATGTTGAAGGGTTCTGTTTCCGTTCGACGGGCGGGTTCTCTKCTRAGTCCTGCTGGCCGGGRTCGCCCGGCGGCGACTCACTTTTCTTTGCTTCGCCAAAGAAAAGTAAGCAAAAGAAAGGCGACCCGCAGTCTGGGTCCCTACGCTTCGCTWCGGGCAACCTGCGGTGCTCGAGCCAAGCGGGGTCTGGCTAAACTCGCCTTCGGCTCAAACAACGCCAGCCCTGATCCGCTTGTCTCTGCGCTCCTCGGCCCAGCCAGGACGG
>NZ_JBFUBY010000182.1:0-8780 GCF_056405515.1 Polaromonas sp. P1_G2 | reverse complement strand
ATCCGAGGCCCACCAAAATCAGTCAATACAATGGCATCAATGTTTTATATCATTTGAATCAATAGTCACTACCACCACCCAACCACCAAGCACTAGAGGCCACAGATGGAACTCAAGGACATAGACCTGAACCTGCTGGTGATCTTCAACCAGCTACTGACCGAAAGAAAAGTCTCCAAGGTGGCGGAGAACCTGGGCCTGGGACAGCCCGCCGTCAGCAATGCCTTGGCGCGCCTGCGCAAGCTGTTTGGGGACGAACTTTTTCTGCGCACGTCGAGCGGCATGCAGCCCACGCCCTTTGCGGACCAGCTGGCCGAATCGATAGGTTATGCACTGGGCATGATCCACGGCGCGATCAACGTCAAGAACTCATTCGACCCCGCCAGCAGCAAACGGAGCTTTACCGTCGGGATGACCGACATCGGCGAAATCTACTTCCTGCCCCTCTTGATGGAGAAGATCCAGAAAGTGGCGCCGGGGGTTTCCATCAGCACGGTGCGCAATACCACCGTCAACCTCAAAGATGCCATGGAGGCAGGCCACGTCGACCTGGCGATCGGGCTGCTACCCCAATTGAAGGCCGGATTCTTCCAGCAGCGCCTGTTCTCTCAGCAATACGTTTGTGTGTTTCGCAAAAACCATCCACTGGACAAGCGAAAGATTTCTCCAGCCGATTTTTTTGCCAGCGATCACCTCGTGATTGCGTCCGCAGGGACCGGGCACGGGAAAGTCGACGAAATCCTGGACAGCGGTTCACAGAAAAGACGCATACGCCTCACGGTTCCCCATTTCGTCGCGATTGGCCATATTCTTCAATCCACCGACATGGCGGCCACAGTTCCCGAGCGCCTGGCGGAAAAAATGGCGACGCCGTTCAACCTCAGATACGTCAGCCATCCCGTGAAGTTGCCACAAATCGCGATCAATCTTTTTTGGCACGCCAAGTACCACAAGGACCCGGCAAACCAGTGGCTCAGATCGCTTATCTTCGATACGCACTCGGACCGGTGATGCGTCGTTGACCATGCCGCCTGCCTGCATCGAGGCATGACGGACTTGCTAAAGAGACGTATGTGGAAACTCAAGCATCTCCCATCCCCGTTTAAATCATCCTGCGCTGCCAGGCACAGGTGTGTTGAGGAGTTGCTGCTCCCACAGGAACGCAATACCGCTGCCGCCGGCATGCTGCGTGATCACTGGCGTCAGCGCGGCAGCTTGTCCGGCCCTGGCCCAGTCGCGCTGCCATTCAGCGGCCAGCGCCAGCCAGGTCATCATGTTCGCGCCGGCTGCGATCATGCGCTGGATGGCGACCTGATGGGCCTCGACGGAAACGCCACCCGACGCATCGGTGATCACGGTAACGTCCCAGCCCTCGCCAAGGGCCTGGATTGCCGGCATCGCGACACACACCTCGGTCCACAGGCCGGCGATGACCAGCTGCTTGCGGCTCGTCGCCTTCACCGCGTCCACCACCTTCTTGTCCTCCCAGGTGTTGATGAACGTGCGGTCGATCACTTCCTGGCCGGGGAACACGTCGGTGATCTGGGGAAAGAGGCGTCCTCCCCTTTCGGCGACCACTGACGTCAGGATGGTGGGGACGCCGAAGGCCTTGGCGGCCTTGGCCAGACCCGCCGTGTTGTTGATCACCATCTGCGGTTCATGGCTGTTCACATTCGCGAGTTGGTAGGGCTGGTGGTCGATCAGAACGAGTACGGAGTCTTCCGGACGAAGCAGCGAAGCAAGGCCGTTACGAAAAGTCATGGGTTAATCCTTTGTTGCGGTTGTGAGGGGGTGGTTTCGGGGGAGATTGCGCCAGCGGCGACGTCCCTGGCGGCCATTTTGCTGCTCCCCTTCTCGATGCGGTAGTACCATTTCGTGGCGAGCTGTGTCGCGAAACGGGGAACACCGAAGTGGATATCGAGGAACTGCGGACGTTCGTGGAAGTTTCTGATGCGCGGGGGAATTTCGCCCCCGCACTCCGGCTCGGCGTTGCCAGGTCAATCGTCGGTCGCCGGCTCTTTCGGCTTGAAGCGGAACTGGGTGTTCAGTTGCTTGCGCGATCCATCCGCGGAGCAGCCTGTCAAGTTTCGAGTCGAGGTGACCCGCTTTTTCGCCTCACCTGGTCCCCGCAACGCTTTCTACGGCCTGGAACACGTGTTCCTTTAACAGGCTTTCTGCCTCCTGCGCCTGTTGCGGTGAGAGCTTGAAGTGTATGTAGGCCGACTGAATTCTCCTGGTCACGTCTTGGCGGATCTTGTCCGGGTCGATGTTGTGATTGCGGCGATACCCTTCGGACAGCAGCGAGTAGAAGCCAGCAGTGGACATCGAGACGTAATAGTCGATCACCAGGCAAGCTTCCACTTCTTCATCGTAGCTTGTCTTCGTTCGCAGAAGACTGGCGCGGCACTCATTCGTCTTTGTAATTGCCGCGGCATTCCCCTCCTCGCGCTGCAACTTCCAGGTGCTCACCGCCGTTGCGCGCACGGCCTCGATCCTCCGCTCAGGAGAAAGGCTTATCTGCCCATGCGCGTGGGGCACCTGGAGAGCGAATAAAGCAGAGAGGACAGTAATTACTCGCATAAAGGCATGACCTTGGAGGGTTGTGTAAATAGATTCATGCGACTGCTCCTGTGAGCGCTAACGTTTGACACGAGGCTCGGCCCGGCTTGCCGGGACAAGTCCTCTCGATGGAAGGCTTGAGCGTCTCGCACATTGTGCTCAGTCACCTATGAACACGCCATAACCGGCTAACTGGCGCTGAAGCTCAGACGCGCCGTTTGCGCCAAAGAAGACCATGGCGTTTAACCCCGCCTGCTTTGCAGCCTCAACGTTTTCGGCCCTATCGTCCAGGAATAGCACGGCGCTTGCATCGCAGCCGAGCTGTGCAACGACTTTCTCGAAGAAGGCAAGCTTGGGTTTGGCTACGCCAACGGCGCACGAATAGAACTCGGTGTCGAATAGAGACCTGTAGTTCAGCCCTTCGGACATATGCTTTGCGCGAGAGGTCTGCTGGTTGCTCCCGATGTGGCACCGGATGCCCGAGCGGCGAATGGACTGGACGGACTGCATGACATCCTGGTGAATTTCGATTGCATGGATAACGCTCAGTGCTTCGGAGAGAAAGCCTGGCCGGCCCCACTTTGCGAGCACTGCCTCGAGCCGCTCAGTGAAACCGCCGTCGGCTTCGAGCACTTCGGTTTCGGCTTCAAATACGTCAGTCAGGACGGCTTTGGCTTGCGTCTCATCTTCGAGCTTGAGAACGGACTGAAACGCAGGTTGCCAGTGCCTCGTGGCGTACTGGAGAACGCCATCAGCATCAAAGAGGATGTTTTCTATGGCCACGAAACACCCGGAGACTTGGCTGGACGAGTAGCCCGCGAAGCAGGCGGACGCCGTAAAGCGTCCGTGTTGACTGAATGGCGAGAACTCTGCGTCACCCAGCCTCCGAGGCGGCACCGCGCCGACTGCCGAGTTCGAGCAAGGCAGCGGCGGCAACGACAAGCCACAGGTAGAGCGGGGACAACACCAGAAGGTACAGACACCCTTCTCCGAATTCGATGGCAAAGCACGTGAACGGTGGGCCGGCCTGTAGCAGGGCTGGAAACACGGCCAATACCGCTGCAATTAAACCTCGCCGGGAACGCCATGCCACCACGGCAACGAATACATAGGGGCCGAGCAAAACAACAGCCCACAGAAGACTCCCTGCATTGAACTCGAAGAGAAAATAGGACCGATAAATGCTCCACGCCATAGCCAGGCCGCCAGCCAAGGCGGGAAGAACCAAGAGCAATTGGCGTTGCATCGCTGTGTTCTGGCGTTTGACTTAAGCGGACCGCCGCAGGCAGGTCCGCTTGAAGGAAGGATTAAGCCTCAGCGGACAACACATGGCATTCCCCTACGCATTTGCCTTGGGCCACCCGACGTTTGCAGCACGGCGAAGACTGGCTTTCACAACCTGGCGATGGAAGGGAGCAATGGCCGACAAATAGGTTCGGCCCAAAAGGTTGTGACAGTGAACGACGGTTGACAGGGTCACTTGGTTACCCGTATTTGGCGGCGAGCCTGGCGTACAAAGAATTGACAACCGGAAATCAAGGTGCTTGTCGTTCTCGCCTAGAACAACCTCGGTTTCGCCAGTGCTGAAGACCCTGAAGATGCTGATGCGAGGGGCCGTGGCGTCACTGGAAAGGGTTGCGAGGTGTTTGGCGGTCTTCAGGCCAAATCCTGCAACGATTGCATCCCGGAGGCCGGTGAGCGCTCCGATCCAGGATGGCTGCACCGAGAAGATGAATCGGGCCAAGACATCAGGATTTGTAGAGGCGTCAGAAGGAAGTTGAATCGAAAACGCGTCCGCGAGATTCACCGACTTGAATGCAGTAGCGACGGCAGACTGCGATGGGAGGGCAACCTGCTCTACTAGGGTGAATTTGCTTGGCATGGATGGACCTTCTGAGCCTGACGCAATGTATACCGAAAGGTCCGAGGTACAACATCGTGCCTGCGGTATAACCTGGCCGCTGAAACCCCAGCCAGGTGCTTGCTGTTAAAGGGCTTATTGTTCATTTTGGGTTTCGTTCAGGTCGAAAAAAAACACCCAACCCCGCAAACCAATTCTAGACGGACAGTCTGCTTATCGCCTCCTCAATATGGATGAGCGCGGCCCAAACAGCCGATTCCTTTGTGTTTGACCATCGCTACTCATAAACCGGCCCGGCTGCACCCTTGGGTGCCAGGCACTGCGCTTGGGGCGGCGTTCGCAAGATGAACTCTACTTTTGTTGAGCTCCATCGAAATTTGTCCCACTTAGCGCAGTAATTTTCATCCAAAACTGCCCCACGTAAGCACTACCCTGCTTGTTTTAAAAGCAGGGGAAATTAGGAGTGATAGACGTGACGACATTGAATGTCATCAGACGTTGGGCATTGCGGGATCAGATGTCCATCCGCGGGATTTCAAGGTGTACAAGTCTGACTCGCAACACAGTGAAGAAGCACCTACGATCAGAGGAGAGCAAGCCCAAGTACCCAAGGCGGGTCAAGATCGATGGAAAATTCGGGTCAGGCTTCAGCGGAATTCAACACTTAGGAGCTCGAACTATCTTCATTGGATAGCTCGCAAGCACGACGGCCGTGGACACGGCGCCAAGCGCCGCGAGTGCGTCAATCGTTTGTTCCAGTTCCTGCATTTCCGAGGCCACCACACGCACGACGAAGCAGTCTTCCCCCGTAATGCGGTGCGCATCAATCACCTCCGGCATGGCAGCAAAAGCCTTCAAGCAGACCGGTATTTGAGCGTGCGTGGTACGTATGCGAATGACGGCGGAGGTCGGGTATCCCGACAGGCGCAGATYGATCCTCGCGGAATATCCTTCAATCACCCCAGCCTCCTCGAGACGCCTAATGCGTGCAGTGACGGCCGGTTGCGACAGTCCGACCTGCATGCCTAGTTCGGTGTTCTTGATGCGCGCATTGAGTTGCAGCGCCTCCAGAATCTTCCAGTCCAGCTTGTCGAGATCTGCCTGCTTTGGTTTCATTTGCATGAGAGGAAAAATTCAATTGGTTTGGAAAATTGAAGTACTCATTTCCTTGGATTGTCTATGGTGACATATCTCATTCATTTCTAAACTGGGTGCTTTTACATAGGTGCTTGAAAAATGACATCTCCTGTTCTGATCGTTCCCGGGATTGGGAATTCCGGCCCCTCACACTGGCAAAGTCTCTGGCAGGAAAAGGGACCTGAGTGGCATCGACTACAAGTCAAAGACTGGGATCACGTTGTGTGCGATGACTGGGTTTCGGCCATCAGCCGGCAGGTCGCGTCCCTAGGGCCTGACACCCTCATCGTGGCGCACAGTCTGGGCTGCCTGACAGTGATTCACTGGGCTGCACGGGAAGAAAAAAAGATCAGGGGAGCCCTACTGGTATCCGTACCCGATCCCACCTCGCAAGTTTTCCCTGTATCAGCGGTCGGCTTCTCGCCCGTGCCATTGAAAGAGTTGCCTTTCCCCAGTACGGTTGTTGCAAGCACGAATGATCCGTATGGAAGCACGCCGTACGCAAGCGCCTGTTCGAAGGCCTGGGGAAGCGACTATTTCGAAGTTGGGCCGCGCGGGCACTTGAATTCCGAAAGCGGTCTTGGTGACTGGCCTGCCGGGAGCAAGTTGCTTAAGCGATTCGCTGTCGTTCTCACTGCGGCGCCGACTTCTCAAGTTCCAGGTTTCCCTCGATGAACTTGAGCTTGAAGACAAGCCGGGAGATGCGCCATCTGTCCGGGAACTGTTGCAACTGCAATTCGTAGGTGCCCACGAAGATGCGGCTCTTCAGGCCGATTGCCTTTCCCCGGTGGTGGAAGGCCACGCCGTGGCATCTGACAAGCGCCTGATTACCACTGACCTCGGTTCGTAGGTTGCCAATCTGGTGGTGAACGTGGTCGAGCGGCTTGAATCCGGCAGCCCATGCCTGGGCCACCTGGTTTGGCGTCATTTCGGCCGGCGTTCCACCGACCATGGAGCTCATGTCGAGCGTAAAGGGGCTGGTAAAGCAATTCTCCAGCGCCGGCCAGTCTCGTTCGTCGGTGGCAACAAACATCTGGACGACGACGTCCTCGACTGCCAGGCGTGTGGCCAAGTCAGATGCAGACAGAGTGAGAGACATATGGAACCTCCGGGTGAACGCGCCGCATCTTGTGGCGCTTAGCGACCTTCCGCAGCCATTTGAACATTGTCGTACTTCAGATAAATTGTGATTCCGATTGGCATAATTTTTCTCGCTTGAACTGGTTTTAGAACGCAATCTACAAAAAAAGTGTGGGTGAAACGCCATATCCCACGCAGGAATCGATGACCGTTCAGGATGGGGCTGCAACGTCCACGAGTTCGTCGTACCGTCCGAGCGGCTTCACCTCCATCTGTACCGGCGGTTCCACACACCTGTCTTTGATCCCCGCCAGGAAAGTTTTGAACGTGTCCAGCTTCATCAGGGGACTGTCGTCCGGCCCGCCTTCGCGGGTGGCGATGTGCATGAAGCTCAAGCCGTCGCCCATACGGAATGATTGATATTGCAGACCACTGGGCTTCTCGCGCGCCAGTTGAGCGAACACCTGCTCGATGAGCCGCTGATTCTCGTCGGCGAACTCCGGCATCACCTTGTAGCGCACCACCACTGTCTTCATGATTTCACTCCTTGTATCGCCGTATCAACCTGGGTTGCGCGCGGCTTCAGCCGCAAACCCACCACCGCGCCGGCCAGCGAAAGCGCCGCGGTGACCCACAGCGCCACGGCAAAGCCGGCGCCGAATTCCTGCGGGCTGGCGTAGCCGCCCGCGCGCGTAAACACCGCCACGACCAACGCGACGCCGAACACGCCGCCTAGTTGCCGCAGGGTGTTGAACAAACCCGCCGCCTTGCCTATGTCGGGCGGCTCGACCGCGCCCAGCACCGCGCTTTGAACTGCGGGCATGGCCATTGAGATGCCGCCACCGGCAAGCGCAAGCGGCAGCACCCACATCCAGTAGCCGGCGTCGGCGCGCACCAGCGCCGCCAGCCACACCATGCCGGCTGCCTGCAGGCCCAGTCCGACGACGACCAATGCCTTTTCGCCGACGCGCTTGACCATAGCACCCGCCACCGGCGCTACCAGGAACAAAGTCGCCGTCCAGGGCAGCATGCTCGCGCCGGCGGCCAGCGGCGAGCGGTGCCACACGACCTGGAAAAACTGCGCCATGAAGAACAGCGTGCCCATCAGTGAGGCCGTCAACAAGAAAGCGATCGTGAGCCCCGCCGCCAACACAGGGGAGCGGAACAGACGCGGCGGCACCATCGCATCCCACGCGCGCGATCGTTGCGACGCCACGAACAGCGCACCCAGCACCGCCCCAGCCCCCAAGGACAGCAGCACCTGCGTGCTGCCCCAGCCATCGCGATTGCCGCGCACCCCGCCCCACACCAGGCCGAGCAATGACGCCGTCATCAGCGCAGCGCCCAGGATGTCCAGCTGCGGCGCTGCGGCCTTGCCCTCGGGTACCTTGGCCAGCATCAGCCAGGCCACCACCAGCGCCACCGGCAGGTTGATCCAGAAGATCCACTGCCACGCGAGCCCGTGCACGATGGCGCCGCCGATGAGCGGCCCCGACAGCACCGCCAGCCCGGTGATGCCGCTGAACAAGCCCAGCGCCCTGGCCCGCTGCGCCGGCGGGAAGGTCGCGCCCAGCAGCGCCATGCCAATCGGCATCAGCAGCGCCGCGCCAAGGCCCTGCACCGCCCGCGCGGCGATCAACCAGCCGGTGCCGGGCGCCAGCGCGCAGGCGGCCGACGCCAGCGCGAACAGCGCCAGCCCCGCCACGTACATGCGGCGCCGCCCGAACCGGTCGCCCAGTGCCGCGCCTGTCATCAGCAGCGCGGCAAAACTGAAGGTGTAGGCGTTGACCGTCCACTCCAGCGCCTCCACCGACGCCGACAGGTCGTGCCGCAGCGTGTCCAGCGCCGTGGTCACCACCATGGCGTCCAGCGCCGCCATGAAGGAGCCGGCCGCGGCCAGCGCCAGCACCCAGCGCTGGGTGCCCGTGAATCCCGTAGATTGATGGGTGTCTTGCATCTGCTTGTATCCTTTCGTGTTGCATGGCTGTAAAGACGAAGGGCGGGGGCGCAACGATCCGGAAATATTTTTCGTCCGCATCGCATCCTTTCACCTTTGCCAAACGTCTTCCCTGATCGCCATTGCGGGCTCGGCCCGCCATGTCCCCCTCACCAAAGGCTCCTATGCTCCCCACCAAGCTTCCCG
>NZ_JBFUBY010000181.1:0-13080 GCF_056405515.1 Polaromonas sp. P1_G2 | reverse complement strand
GAAGAGTTCGGGGAACATGCGGCCGAAATGGCCGTTCACCGTCTCGAAAGTGCTCGAGAGCAAATCCCGCGTTTCGATGTCGATCTTCTTGATCGCATCTTCCAGCGTGGTCATGGCCTCGTTCAGGTCGGCGGACTGCGCGTCGAGGAATTGCTTGCGTTCGCGCGCGGTGCTCAGCTCGTCGAGCGCGGCCAGGTTGACCGCTCCCAGCGACTGGATTTCGCGGTTGATGCGGTCGATCTCGCCCTGCAGGCCGGTGAGGCGCACATTGCCGGACTGGATGGACTGCTCGACGGTGGCCAGGTCGGCCTGGGCGTCGGCCAGCAACTGCGCGTACTGCTCAAAGCCCAGGCGCGCGGCCTGCTCTTTCAGCTGGAACTCGGTGATGCGCTGGCGCAGCGGATCGAGCTCGCGCTCGAGTTGCAGGCGGCGCTCATCGCTGGCGCGCAGCTTGCTGGTCAGGTCGTCGTACTGGCTGCGCTTGGCGCCCAGGTCGGCCTCGCGCTCGAGCTTCACGCTCAGGGCGCTTTGCAGGCCGGCCTGCGCGGCGGCGTCGGTCAGGCGTGTCAACTCTTCGCGGGCCTGCGCCTCTTCGCTGGCGATGGAGGCGGCCTGCTGCGCGGCGATGTCGATGGAACGGGTCAGTTCTTCGCGGCGCGAGGCCAGGCTGCGCAGCGCGAACGCGGCTTCCTGGGCCTGGCGCTCCAGCGTGCGCTGCTGCTCACGCGACTCGCCGAGCTTGCGTTCGGTCTCGATCACGCGGTCGTCGAGCTGCGCATGGCGTTCCTGGCTGTCGGCCAGTTGCATGTCGAGTTCTTCAAAGCGGCCCTCGGCCGTGACCTTGCGCTCCTGCAGCTCGCCGAGCTGGGCTTCGATTTCGGCCATGTCGGCCTGGATCTGCTCGCTGCGTGCGCGGGTCTGCTCGGCCAGTTGCGTGAGGCGCAGCACTTCGACCTGCAGCTCGTGGGTGCGGCTCTGGCCTTCGGCGGTTTCGCGGCGGGCCGTGGCCAGGCGCTGGGCGGCGTCTGCGTAGGCGGCTTCAGCACGCACCAGGGCGGAGCGGGCTTCCTCGCTGATCAGGGCCTGGGCCTTGAGCTGTTTGTCGAGGTTTTCAATCTCCTGCGCGCGGGCCAGCAGGCCGGCCTGTTCGGAATCTTGCGCGTAAAAACTCACGCTGTGGTGCGTCACGGCATGGCCGCTCTGCACAAAAATCACCTCGCCGGCCTGCAGCTTGTCGCGCGCGGCCAGCGCGTCGTCCAGGCTGGGCGCGGTGTAGCAGCCGTTGAGCCAGTCGCCCAGCAAGGCCGATTGCCCGGCATCGTTCAGGCGCAGCAACTCGGTCAGCGGCTTGAGGTTGATCGCGGCATTGACGCGTGCGGGCGCGGCGGCGCTGGGCGGCGAATAAAACGCGAGCTTGGCCGGCGGCGTGCCCTGCCCGTCGCTGCCCGCAAAGCCGCGCACCATGTCGAGCCGGGAAACTTCCAGGGCGCCGAGGCGTTCGCGCAGCGCGGCTTCGAGGGCATTTTCCCAGCCCTGTTCGATGTGGATACGGCTCCACAGGCCCTGCAGGCCGTCCAGGCCGTGTTTGGCCAGCCAGGGCTTGAGTTTGCCGTCGGTCTTGACCTTTTCCTGCAAGGCCTTGAGGGCTTCCATGCGTGCCGACAGGTCGGCCCGCTTGGCGGATTCGGTGTTGACGGTGTGCTGCAGCGTGCGGCGTTCCTCGTCGAGCTGCGGCACGCTGTCGGTCAGCTCGTGCAGGCGGGCCTCGGCTTCGGCCTGGGCTTCCTGCGCGGCGGCGAACTGGGTGTTCAGGTTGGCCAGGCGCGCTTCGTCGGGCGCGTTAAGCGCGTTACGGTCGGCCGTGAGCTTTTCAAGCCGAAGGCCCAGGCTGCGCGACTGCTCTTCGATGTTGCGCTGGTCGGCGGCCAGCACCTGGATCTGCTGCTGCACCTGGCCCACACTGGCGCGCTGCTCGTTGGCCTTGGCCTGGGCCTGGCGCAGCGCGTCTTCGAGCGCGGGCAGCTGCGTCTGGTGTTCTTCGGTCTGCGCGGCCAGCAGTTCGGCTTTCTCCTCGGCCTCGATGGCTTGCGCGGCCAGGCTTTCGGTTTCGACGGCGGCGTCTTCCTTGCGGGTGGCCCACTGCGCGGTCTGTTCCTTGAGCTGGTTCAGCCGCTGCTCGACGCGCTGGCGGCCGTCGACCACAAAGCGGATTTCGGCTTCCAGCCGGCCGACTTCGGCGCTGGCCTCATAAAGCATGCCCTGGGCCTGGTTAACCTGGTCGCCGGCCGCATAGTGGGCCTGGCGAATGGTTTCCAGGTCGGCCTCGATGTGGCGCAGGTCAGCCACGCGGCTTTCCAGGTCGTTCACGGCTTTTTCGGCATCGGCCTTCACCTTGGCCTGGTCGGCCTCGCTCTCGGCCCGCTTCAAGAACCACAGCTGGTGCTGCTTGAGGCTGGCGTCGGCGTGCAGGGTGTTGTAGCGCAGGGCCACTTCTGCCTGCTTTTCGAGCCGGTCGAGGTTGGCGTTGAGTTCGCGCAGGATGTCCTCGACGCGGGTCAGGTTCTCGCGGGTGTCGGACAGGCGGTTGGCGGTCTCGCGGCGGCGTTCCTTGTACTTGGAGACGCCGGCGGCTTCCTCGAGGAAGAGGCGCAGCTCTTCGGGCTTGGACTCGATGATGCGGCTGATGGTGCCCTGGCCGATGATGGCGTAAGCGCGCGGGCCCAGGCCGGTGCCCAGGAACACGTCCTGCACGTCGCGGCGGCGCACCGGCTGGTTGTTGATGTAGTAGCTGGAGGTGCCGTCGCGCGTCAGCACGCGCTTGACGGCGATCTCGACAAACTGGCCCCACTGGCCGCCGGCGCGGTGGTCGGCGTTGTCGAACACCAGTTCCACGCTGGAGCGGCTGGCCGGTTTGCGCGTGGTGGTGCCGTTGAAGATGACGTCCTGCATGGACTCGCCGCGCAGTTCGGAGGCTTTGCTCTCACCGAGCACCCAGCGCACCGCGTCCATGATGTTGGACTTGCCGCAGCCGTTGGGGCCTACCACACCCACCAATTGGCCGGGCAAGACGAAATTGGTGGGCTCCGCGAATGACTTGAAACCTGATAGCTTGATCGAATTGAGACGCACGGCTGTCCCTGTTTTTATGAGCTTGAGCGTAGCCCGGGGCTAACTCGTTGATTTTTATAGCGTTTTACGGCAAACGCTGACATATCGGGTGCCGCTTTCGGCAAGCGGCACGGTCCGTCATGTTACCCGAGCGGGACCGGGATTTTGCCGGGAAAAAGGCCCTTGACGGGGCCGGCGTGAAACACTTTGCTTCGCGCCGCGCGGGCCCGGCCCGGGCGCCTTCCGTCCTGCCATGGCAGTCCAGCCCTAAACCACCCGTGCCGGCGCCGCTGCCGCAGCATGGGGTCTGGCGTTCAAGCTATCAATTTGGCAGCAGCCTGACCCCCTTGGACATGCGGATCGGGCGGCCAGTCGTTCTGGGGCCGGGCCAAGGCTGGATAATCCGGGTATGAATCCCCTGCTTTCACGCCTCCAGCCCTATCCTTTTGAGCGGCTGCGCCAGCTGCACGCCGACGTAACCCCCAATCCCGCCTTCAAAGCCATCAGCCTGGGCATAGGCGAGCCCCGCCATGCCACACCGCAGCTGATCAAGGATGCGCTGACGGCCAGCCTGAGCGGCCTGGCCAGCTACCCCGGCACCCTGGGCGAGCCCAAATTGCGCCAGGCCATGGCCGACTGGGTGGCCCGCCGCTACGACCTCAAGTTGGACCCGGCCACGCAGATCCTGCCCGTCAACGGCTCGCGCGAAGCGCTGTTTTCGCTCGCGCAAACCGTGCTGGACGCCGGCAAGCCCGGGGCTACCGTGGTCTGCCCCAACCCCTTCTACCAAATCTACGAGGGCGCAGCCCTGCTGGCGGGCGCCCAGACCTGGTTTGCCCCCAGCGACCCGGCGCGCAACTTCGCGGTCGACTGGGCCGGCGTGCCCGAGGCCGTCTGGGCCAAGACCCAGTTGGTGTTTGTCTGCTCGCCGGGCAACCCCACGGGCGCCGTGATGTCGCTTGGCGAGTGGAACCTGCTGTTCGAGCTCAGCGACCGCCACGGCTTCGTGATCGCCTCCGACGAGTGCTACAGCGAGATCTATTTCCGTGACGAGGCACCCCTGGGCGGCCTGCAGGCGGCCGCCGCGCTGGGCCGGCATGACTTCAAGAACGGTCACGCCCATGCTCTCGGCCGTGATGGACGTCGCCCTGCCCGACGCGGGCTTTTACCTGTGGGCCGGAATCCCCGCGTCTTTCAAGGGCTCGGACACCGCGTTTTCGCGCGAGCTGCTCGCTCTCTACAATGTCGTGGTGTTGCCGGGCAGTTACCTGGCGCGCGACGCGCAGGGGCACAATCCCGGCGCCGGCAGAATCCGCATGGCGCTGGTGGCAGAAACCGCCGAATGCGTGGAAGCGGCGCAGCGCATCGTTCAGTTCATCCAATCCAAAGTTCACTGAAAACAAGACCGAAACCAACATGACACAAGACAACCTGCAAAGCACCATTGACGCGGCCTGGGAAAATCGCGCGAACCTCTCGCCCCAGTCGGCTCCCAAGGAAGTGCTGGACGCCGTCGAGCACACCATCGCCCAGCTCAACAGCGGCAAGCTGCGTGTGGCCACCCGCGAAGGCGTGGGCCAGTGGACCACCCACCAGTGGATCAAGAAAGCCGTGCTGCTGAGCTTTCGCCTGAAGGACAACGAACTGATGCGCGCCGGCGACCTGGGCTTTTTCGACAAGGTGCCCACCAAGTTCGCCCATCTGAGCGAAGCCGAAATGCGCGCCACCGGCGTGCGCGTGGTGCCGCCCGCCGTGGCGCGCCGCGGCAGCTACATCGCCAAGGGCGCGATCCTGATGCCCAGCTACGTCAACATCGGCGCCTGGGTCGGCGAAGGCACGATGGTCGATACCTGGGCCACCGTGGGCAGCTGCGCGCAGGTCGGCAACAACGTCCACCTCTCCGGCGGCGTGGGCCTGGGCGGCGTGCTTGAACCCCTGCAGGCCAACCCCACCATCATTGAAGACAACTGCTTCATAGGCGCGCGCTCCGAAGTCGTCGAAGGCGTGATCGTGGAAGAAAACTCGGTCATCTCCATGGGCGTCTACATCGGCCAGAGCACGCCGATTTACGACCGCGAAGCCGACACGGTCACCTACGGCCGTATCCCCGCGGGTTCCGTGGTGGTCTCGGGCAACCTGCCCAAGGCCGGCGGCAAGTACAGCATGTACTGCGCGGTGATCGTCAAGCGCGTGGACGCCAAGACGCGTTCCACCACCAGCCTGAACGATTTGCTCAGGGACTGAAATACGGCCTTTGGGCTCGATGACACATATTGAATTGACTGGGAGCGGACTATGAGCACGATGGAAAGAATCCTTCGCTTGATGGCGGACAAAAAAGCGTCGGACGTTTACCTGTCGGCCCATTCGCCCGCCCTGATCAAGATCAACGGCCAGGCCATTCCCATCAATGCGCAAATCCTGCCGCCTGACGCGCCGCGCAACCTGCTGGCCGAGGTGCTGCCGCCCGAGCGCATCGAGGAGATGGAGGAAATCGGCGAACTCAACATGGCGCTGCCCATCGCCGGCCTGGGCAATTTCCGGATCAGCGCCTTCCGCCAGCGCAGCACCTATGCCGCGGTGATCCGCTTCATCCCGACGGAAATCCCGCCGCTCGACAGCCTGAACGTGCCGCCCATCCTGGCCGACCTGATCATGGAAAAGCGCGGGCTGCTGCTGATGGTGGGCTCTACCGGCGCCGGCAAGAGCACCACGCTGGCCGCGATGATGGACCGCCGCAACGAGATCTCGCTGGGCCACATCCTCACGATCGAGGACCCGGTTGAATTCCTGTTCACCAACAAGAAGTCGGTGGTCAACCAGCGCGAAGTCGGCAGCGACACGCAATCCCTGCAGGTGGCGCTCAAAAATGCATTGCGCCAGGCGCCCGACGTGATCCTGATCGGCGAAATCCGCGACCGCGAAACCATGTCGGCCGCCATTGCCTATGCGCAGTCGGGCCATTTGTGCCTGGCCACCATGCACGCCAACAACAGCTACCAGGCGCTCAACCGTATCCTGAGCTTTTACCCGGTCGAGGTGCGCAGCACCATGCTGGGCGACCTGGCCGCGGCCCTCAAGGCCATCGTGTCGCAGCGCCTGCTGCGCACGCAGGACGGCGGCCGCACGCCGGCGGTGGAGGTCATGCTCAACACCAAGCTGATCGCCGAGCTGATTGAAAAAGGCGACTTCT
Source organism: Polaromonas sp. P1_G2 (assembly GCF_056405515.1). Classification (NCBI taxonomy): domain Bacteria; kingdom Pseudomonadati; phylum Pseudomonadota; class Betaproteobacteria; order Burkholderiales; family Comamonadaceae; genus Polaromonas; species Polaromonas sp. P1_G2. The sequence continues at coordinate 6,779 of NZ_JBFUBY010000181.1, read as the reverse complement.
CCGGCGTCAAGGAAGCCATGGAAAAATCCATGGCCGAGGGCTCCCAGACCTTCGAGCAGGACATCGCCAAACTGATCGTGGACGGCACCGTCACGCGCAAGGAAGGCATCCTGTACGCCGACTCGCCGACCAACCTGATGTGGCGCCTCGAGAACGACTTCGCCGTCAAGGCCAAGATGCTGGAACCCGAGGAAGACCCGGATGACGAACCGTCTTTCACCGAAATCACGCTGGACGTGAAGCACTAGAAAAAAACACGACGGCGCTCGTCTCTTCGGGCCGACTCGAACGCGACTGAACGACCATGTCCCGAACCCTGCACCTCGCCGAGCAACTGATTTCCCGCCCTTCCGTCACGCCCGACGACGCCGGCTGCCAGGCCCTGCTGATTGAACGCCTGGCGCCGCTGGGCTTCCAGTGCGAAACCATTGTCAGCGGCCCCGAGAGCTTTCGCGTGACCAACCTCTGGGCCAAGCGTGCCGGCAAGGCCTCCGGCCCCGCGGCGCCGGCCAAAACCCTGGTGTTCGCCGGCCACACCGACGTTGTGCCCACCGGTCCGCTGGACCAATGGCTGAGCCATCCCTTCACGCCCAGCCACCGTGACGGCATGCTCTACGGACGCGGCGCCGCCGACATGAAAACCTCCATCGCGGCCATGGTGGTGGCGGTCGAGGAATTCCTGGCCGTCCATCCCGACCCGGCCCTGTCCATCGCCTTCCTGGTCACCAGCGACGAGGAAGGCCCGGCGGTCGACGGCACGGTCATGGTCTGCGAACGGCTCAAGGCGCGCGGCGAGGTACTGGACTATTGCATCGTGGGCGAACCCACCTCGGTCACCCAGGTGGGCGACATGATCAAGAACGGGCGGCGCGGCACCCTCAGCGGCAAGCTCACCGTCAAGGGTGTGCAGGGCCATATCGCCTATCCGCACCTGGCCAAAAACCCGATCCACCTGTTCGCGCCGGCGCTGGCGGAACTGGTGGCCACCCAGTGGGACGCAGGCAATGCCTTCTTCCCGGCCACCAGTTGGCAGGTGTCCAACATCCATGGCGGCACCGGCGCATCCAACGTGATTCCGGGCGACCTCGTGGTGGACTTCAATTTCCGCTTCTGCACCGAATCCACCCCCGAAAGCCTGCAACAGCGCGTGCAGGCCTTGCTGAGCCGCCACCAGCTCGATTACGACCTCAAATGGACGCTGGGCGGCCTGCCCTTTTTGACCACACCCGGCACGCTGGTCGACGCAGTACGGGGTGCCATCCAGGCGGAAACCGGGCTGCAGACCGAACTCTCCACCACCGGTGGCACCAGCGACGGCCGTTTTATCGCCAAGATCTGTCCGCAGGTCATCGAATTCGGCCCCCTCAATGCCACCATCCACAAGATCAACGAGCATGTGCCCGTGAGCTCGCTAGCCCCGCTCAAGAACATCTACAAGGGCGTGCTGGAACGGCTGGCCGCGGCATGACCCAGCTAGCGACTCCCCTGACGGTGCTGGCGCTGGTCGAGCAGATGGCGGCCAGGCTGGACGCCGCGGGCCTGAGCTTTGCCGACGGCTTCGGCCAGGGCACGACCAACGCCTTCGACGAAGCCGCCTGGCTGGTGCTCTGGAAGCTTGGCTTGCCGCTGGACGACCTTGATTCAGTCGAGACCCGGGCGGTGACCCCTGAAGAGGAAGCCCAGGTCGCCGCGCTGCTGGACACACGCATCAGTACCCGCAAGCCGGCGGCCTACCTCACCCACGAAGCCTGGCTGATGGGCCTGCCCTTTTACGTCGACGAACGCGTGATCATTCCGCGTTCCCTGATCGCTGAACTACTGGCCGACGCCAGCATAGACCCCTGGCTGGGCGAACACACCCATCGCGTGCTCGACCTGTGCACCGGCAACGGCAGCCTGGCCGTGCTGGCCGCCATCACCTACCCCGACGTCGTGGTGGAGGCAGCTGACATCAGCCTGGACGCGCTGGCGGTGGCCCGCATCAACGTGGACCGCCACCACCTGGACAGTCGCATCACGCTGCTTGAGTCCGACGGCCTGGCCGCCTGCGCGGGCGAGTACGACCTGATCCTGTGCAATCCGCCCTATGTCAACGCGGCCAGCATGGCCGCCCTGCCCCCTGAATTCCGCGCGGAACCGGGCCTGGCGCTGGCTGGCGGCGCCGACGGCATGGACTTCATCCGGGGCCTTTTTCAGAATGCGGCGCGCCATATGAGCGAAAATGCGGTCCTGGTGCTGGAAATCGGCAATGAGCGCGAGAATTTCGAGCGCGCCTTTCCGACGCTTGAACCGCTGTGGTTCGAAACCAGCTCGGGTGCCGACCAGGTCTTGCTGCTGACGCGCGAACAACTGGCTTGATGCTCAGGCTCTTTGCCTGGTGACTGGCGCGGCGCTTGCATGGCAAGCCGTGCAACACCCTCGCCGCCCGATTAATTTTCCTGAAGTTCCAATTCAATGATTACCCTCAAAAACGTCGTGCTGCGCCGCGGCGCCAAAGTGATTCTGGACAGCGCGTCCGTCACCCTCAACCCCGGCGAAAAAATCGGCCTGGTGGGCCGCAACGGCGCGGGCAAGTCCTCGCTGTTCGCCATGCTCAACGGTACGCTGCATGAAGACGGCGGCGATTTTTCGATTCCCGCACAGTGGAGCATGGCGCAGGTGGCGCAGGACATGCCCGAAACCGACCAGAGCGCGACGGCCTTCGTGGTCGAAGGCGACGTGGTGCTGCTGGCCGCGCAAACCGAGGTCGACGCATCCGAAGCCAGCGGTGACGGCGACCGCATGGCCCACGCCTACATGGCGCTGTACGACGCCGGCGCGCACGACGCGCAGGCCCGCGCCCAGGCCCTGATCCTCGGCCTGGGTTTCAAGGTCAGCGAACTGGACAACCCGGTCAACAGTTTTTCCGGCGGCTGGCGCATGCGTTTGCAGCTGGCGCGCGCGCTGATGTGCCCGTCCGACCTGCTGCTGCTCGACGAACCTACCAATCACCTGGATTTGGACGCGCTGGTCTGGCTCGAAGCCTGGCTGAAAAAGTATCAGGGCACCATGCTGGTCATCAGCCATGACCGAGAATTCCTCGATGCCGTGACCGACGTCACAGTGCACATCGAAAGCGCCAAGCTGACCCGCTACGGCGGCAACTACAGCAAGTTCGAAGACCTGCGCTCCGAGCAGATGGCGCTGCAGCAAACGGCCTTCACCAAGCAGCAGGACAAGATCGCCCACCTGCAGAAGTTCATCGCGCGCTTCAAGGCCAAGGCCAGCAAGGCCAAGCAGGCGCAAAGCCGCGTCAAGGCTCTGGACCGCATGGAGAAAATCGCGCCGCTGCTGGCCGAAGCCGACTTCACCTTCGAGTTCAAGGAGCCGGCCAACCTGCCCAACCCCATGCTGTCGATGCAGAACGCCTACTTCGGCTACCCGCCGCCCGAAGGCTCACCCGAAGGCACGCCGCCCACGGTCATTGTGCAAAACGTCAGCAAATCGGTGCTGGCCGGCCAGCGCATCGGCATCCTGGGCGCCAACGGGCAAGGCAAGTCGACACTGGTGAAAACCGTGGCGCGCGCGCTGGCACCTATTCAAGGAGAGATGACCGAGGGCAAGGGCCTGAACATCGGCTACTTCGCCCAGCAGGAACTCGACGTGCTGCGCCCGGCGGACACGCCGCTGGAGCACATGATCCGCCTCGTCAAGGAAGTCACCGCCGCCGGCAAGATCAGCGGCCAGCAGACCCGCGAGCAGGACCTGCGCAGTTTCCTGGGCATGTTCAATTTCGGCGGCGACATGGTCAAGCAGGCCGTGGGCAGCATGAGCGGCGGCGAAAAAGCCCGCCTGGTGCTGTGCATGATCGTCTGGCAGCGCCCCAACCTGCTGCTGCTCGACGAGCCGACCAACCACCTGGACCTGGCCACGCGCGAGGCGCTGTCGATGGCGCTCAACGAGTTTGAAGGCACGGTGATGCTGGTCAGCCATGACCGCGCCCTGCTGCGCGCCGTCTGCGACGAGTTCTGGATGGTCTCGCGCGGCGGCGTGGCACCCTTTGACGGCGACCTCGACGACTACCAGCGCTACCTGCTCGACGAAGCCAAGCGCCAGCGCGAAGAGGCCAAGAAGGCCGGCAATGCCAGCCCGGCCGCCGCCGTCAAGGCGGCCGCACCGGCCGTGGCGGTGGAAGAGAAAAAGCCTGTGCCGCGCGAAACGCCCGAGCAGCGCAAGCAGGACGCCCAGCGCCGCCAGCAGCAGGCCGAGGCTACCAAGCCGCTGCGCAAGGAGATCGAGAAAATCGACCTGCGCATGAAGTCGCTCACCACCGAACAGGGCAGCCTGCAGGCCCTGCTCGGCACCACCACCGCGCCGGCGGAACTGGCCCAGGCCGGCAAGCGCCTCAAGGCCATCGAAGGCGAAATAGGCATGCTGGAAGAACGGTGGCTGGAGCTGACCGAGCAGATCGAGACCGCTGCGGTATAAAGTGAGTTGAGCGGGCCAATCCGGCCCCTCACCACCTCACTGACAGGGAGTTCACAGCATGCTATCCATACTCGGAACCATTGTTGTCGGTTTGATCGTCGGCCTGATTGCCCGTGCCCTCAAGCCGGGCAACGACAGCATGGGTTTCATCATGACTGTCTTGCTGGGCGTCGCCGGCGCCTTCGCGGCCAAATACGCGGGCATCGCCACCGGTTTTTACAAGGAAGGCGATGCCGTGGGCTGGATTGCCTCCATCGTCGGCGCCATCGTCCTGCTGCTGATTTACGGCCTGCTCACCAAAAAGCGCGGCTAGCCGCGCTGAGAGGTAACGCCATGCCCACCGCCCTGCAAATGGCGTCCGGCGACGCCACCCTCGCGGCCGCCGTCAAACGCAGCCGCAAGCTGCTCAACCGGCGTGCCATGGTCGCGGCCGCGGCCAGCGCCGTGCCCGTCCCCGGCCTAGACTGGATGGTGGACGCGGCCATGCTGTCCAGGCTCATCCCCGAGATCAACCAGGAGTTCGGCCTCACGCCGCAGCAACTCGACCAGCTGGAACCCAACAAACGCGACCAGGTGCAAAAAGCCGTGGCCCTGGTGGGTTCGGTGCTGATCGGCAAATTCATCAGCCGCGACCTGGTCATCAAGGCCGCCACCAAAATAGGCGTGCGCCTGACGGCCAAGCAGGCCGCCAAGTACGTCCCGCTGGCCGGCCAGGCCGTCGCGGCTGCCGTCGGCTACGCGGCCATCCGCTACTTCGGCGAGGAGCACATGAAAGACTGCATACGGGTGGCAAGGCAGGCGCAACTGGATATGCCGGCGCTGGGGTATTCGGCCTGATGGCTGGCTCTGCGATTTCCCGCGCCCCAAAAACAAAAGGACTTGGCCTTTCGGCCAAGTCCTTTAAAGGGCTGGTGGGTTCTGACAGATTCGAACTGTCGACCTACGGATTAAGAGTCCGCTGCTCTACCAACTGAGCTAAGAACCCGGAATTCTGGTGGGACCAGCGGGGGTCGAACCCACGACAAACGGATTAAAAGTCCGCTGCTCTACCAACTGAGCTATGGTCCCAAGAAGGTATCTCGCGATACATCCCGGTTTTTACTGCTTCGAGGGCAGCAAAGCCTTGAATTATAGCGTGGTTTTTCAGCGCTCCGCAAAAACTCAGGCGGCAATTTTGTCGAGTGCCCAGCCTGCCGCGCACAGGCCGAAGGTGGAGGTCACGCTCACGACCGACCCATAGCCGTGGCAGTTCAGGCTGCCGTCGCTTTGGGCCGCGGCGGCGGGCTGCAATACGGCCTCGCGGCTGAACACGCAGGCCACGCCGATCTTGCCCTTGCGTGCGGCGCCATGCTCCTTTCGCAGCCGGTAGCGCAATTGCGCCAGCAAGGGGTCGTGCGTGACCAGGGACAGGTCGTCGATGTCCACGCGGTGCGCCAGCCGCTTGCCGCCCGCGGCGCCCACGCTGACCAGGTACACCTTGTTGGCAATCGCCCAGGCGGCCATGGCGGTCTTGGCTTTGACCTGGTCACAGGCATCGATCACGGCCAGCTGCTTGCGGTCAAAGCCGCCCTCCAGGCCCAGGATGCCCGGCCAGTTGGCGGCATCGACAAACTCTTCAATGCCGTCCACACGGCAGCCCGGATGGATTTGCGCGATGCGCTCACGCATGGCCTGCACCTTGGCCTGCCCCAGGGTGCTGTCCAGCGCATGGACCTGGCGGTTGATGTTGGATTCGGCGATGTGGTCGAGGTCTATCAAGGTCAGCCGGGCCACGCCGCTACGCGCCGCGGCTTCGGCAGCCCAGGAGCCCACGCCGCCCAGGCCAACCACCACGATATGTGCTTCGCGTATGCGCTGGGCGCCCGCCGCGCCGTAGAGGCGCGCCAGGCCGCCGAAGCGGCGCTCCAGATCGGCGGGGAGTTCTTCAAGGATGGAGGTCATGGACTGTGAATGAATACGCGCTTCAGGCCGAACGTTCAAGCCGCCAGATTTGATACTTCAATCCCGCCACGCAGCCCGCGAGGATGGCGGCGAGCGCCACAAAGCTCGTGAGGCTCAGGGTCGAGATGCCGGACAGGCCCTGCCCCACGGTGCAGCCCATGGCGCAGACGCCGCCCACGCCCATCAGCGTGGCACCCACCAGGTGGTTGGCGGTGTCTTCCGCGTCGCGAAAACCTTCCCAGCGGAAATTGCGCGACAGCAAGGCGTAGACGGCCGAACCAACCACCACGCCGAACACCGACACGATGCCCAGCGTGAGCACCTTGCTTTTGTCGCTGAAGAACATCAGCCAGTCCACGGTGTAAGCCCTG
>NZ_JBFUBY010000180.1:0-8882 GCF_056405515.1 Polaromonas sp. P1_G2 | reverse complement strand
GTGTTGTCAGTCCATTGTGAACCAGCAGCCTGGTGTTTACCCCGATGCACGCGAGGAAGGCCCCTAATTCAACCCCGAGCCGGGGTTTTTGTCGGAGCGCTGGGGTTTCTACGTATAATCAAGGGCTTTGCTAATAGCGGCCCCTGTAACTTTCCCGTAATTTGTAGGTTTCAAAATGACAAATTCGGCGAAGTCGGCAACGAACCCGGTCTCCCGGGCAGTTACAGATGAGTTTGAGGCGGATGTGGAGGCTTTCAAGCCCCTGACCCGTGAAGAAGCCCAAAAGCTTCGTGAAACGGTTCCGCTTCTTTCCCCTTGGTCGGTGTTGGCGGGGCAGTTGGCGGTTGGTGTTCTGGTGGCATGTGTCACTTGGGCCCTGACAGGCCAGCGGTCCGCCGGCTGGTCGGCGCTCTACGGGGCGCTGGCGGTGGTGATTCCGGCGGCGCTTTTTGCGCGCGGTTTGACCGGCAAAGTGTGGTCTATGAATCCAGGCACTGCGGTGGCTGGATTCTTTTTGTGGGAAATGGTCAAGATCGCCTTGACGGTGGCAATGCTGTTTGCCGCGCCAAGGCTGGTTTCGATGCTGAGTTGGCCGGCCATGCTGGTCGGCCTGGTGGTGACAATGAAAACGTCCTGGATCGCGTTGTTGTTCGCGGTCAGGAAAAATAAACTTTGAGGCGAGCAATAAATGGCTGCTGAGAATGCTGCTGGACATGGCGGTCCAACCGCTGGTGAATACATCGTTCACCACCTGACGCACTGGCGTAACAAGGAACTTGTTGGCCCGTTCGATCTGAGCGTCATCAATATCGACTCCACCATTTTCACCATCCTTTTGGGTGTGATCGGCTGCTTCCTGCTCTGGAAAGCCGCCCGCAAAGCCACCTCCGGCGTTCCCGGCCGTTTCCAGGCCGCGGTTGAAATCCTCGTTGAAATGGTCGACGCGCAAGCCAAGGGCATCGTGCACAACGCCGAAAGCCGCAAGCTGGTCGCGCCGCTGGCCCTCACCGTGTTTGTCTGGATCTTCCTGCTGAACGCCATGGACTTGCTGCCGGTCGACCTGCTGCCGGTGCTGTGGGCCTGGGTGTATGGTGCTGCCGGCCATGACGCGCACCACGCTTACATGCGCTCGGTGCCCACCGCCGACCTTTCCATCACCATGGGCCTGTCCATGGGCGTGCTGATCACCTGCCTGGTCTACAACGTCAAGATCAAGGGCGTGGGCGGCTGGATCCACGAGTTGTTCACCGCGCCTTTCGGCAACCACTGGGCGCTGTACCCCTTCAACTTCCTGATGCAGGTCATCGAGTTTGTCGCCAAGACGGTCTCCCACGGCATGCGACTGTTCGGCAACATGTATGCCGGCGAACTGATTTTCCTGCTGATCGCCCTGATGGGCGGCGCCTGGTCGCTGTCGGCGACCGGCATCGGCCTGGCCATCGGCCACATCATCGCGGGCTCGGCCTGGGCGATTTTCCACATCCTGATCATCACGCTGCAAGCCTTCGTGTTCATGATGCTGACGCTGGTGTATATCGGCCAGGCGCACGATCACCACTAGTCAGGCAACAGCTCAGTTATCCCCCGTTTTCGTTTTTGTTTTTCTCTCGTAACCAAGTCCTAAGGAGTCATCATGGAAGTTATTAGTTTTGTCGCTCTGGCCGCCGGCCTCATCATTGGCCTGGGCGCAGTCGGCGCTTGTATCGGCATCGGCATCATGGGCAGCAAATACCTCGAAGCAGCTGCACGCCAGCCTGAACTGATGGGCGAACTGCAGACCAAGATGTTCCTGCTGGCCGGCCTGATCGACGCCGCTTTCATTATCGGCACGGGTATCGCGCTGTGGTTCGCCACCGCCAACCCCTTCCTGGCGCAAATCGCCAACCTGCCCAAGTAAGCATTGATCAAAGTCCCAAGAATGTCATTCCTTCGGGCCGGCTTCTGGCTGGGCCCCAAGGGAAAGGATGAGCAGTGAGCATTACCGGTACCCTAATTGTCCAGCTGATCGTGTTCCTGATTTTGGTCGGGTTCACGATGAAGTTTGTGTGGCCACCCATCGCGGCGGCCCTGGACGCGCGCGCGCAAAAAATCGCTGACGGCCTTGCTGCTGCCGACAAAGCCAAATCCGAACTCTCCGTCGCCAACAAGCGCGTGGAAGAAGAGCTGGCCAAGTCGCGCAACGAAGCGGCCGTGCGCCTGGCTGAAGCCGAGCGCCGGGGCCAGGCCCTGATCGAAGAGGCCAAGGCCAAGGCCACCGAAGAAGGCGGCAAGATCATCGCCGCCGCCAAGGTCGAAGCCGAGCAGCAAGCCGTCAAGGCACGCGAAGCCCTGCGCGAGCAGGTGGCAGCGCTGGCCGTCAAGGGCGCCGAGCAGATTCTGCGCAAGGAAGTCAATGCCGGTGTGCATGCTGACTTGCTGGGCCGCCTGAAGACCGAACTCTAAGCGAGCATCAACATGGCAGAACTAGCCACCATTGCCCGTCCCTACGCTGAAGCGCTGTTCAAGGCCTCCGGCTCCGACCTGGGCGGCACCGCCGTCTGGCTCGACGAGCTGGCCGCCATCGCTGCCAATGCGCAGCTGCAGCAGTTCGCCGGCAACCCCGGCGTCACTTCGGCGCAGGCGTTCGACGTGATTTCGGGCGTTGCCAAAACCAAGCTGCCGGACGCCGCGAAAAACTTCCTGCGCACAGTGATCGAGAACGGCCGCCTCGGCGCCCTGCCGGAAATCGCCGCGCAGTTCCGTGTCCTGAAAAATGCGCAGAGCGGTTCGTCCGATGCGACCGTCTACAGCGCTTTCGCGCTCGACGGCGCAGCGCTGGCCGGCCTGTCAGCAACGCTGGAAAAACGTTTTGGCAAGAAGCTCAACCTCCAGGTTGAGCTGGAGCCGGCCCTGATCGGGGGCGTGCGAGTCGTGGTGGGTGACGAGGTGCTGGACACCTCGGTCAAAGCCCGTTTAGAGCAAATGAAAGTGGCGCTGATCTCCTGAGCCGGTGCCCAGGCGCCATCCGCAGGTTTTAAGCCAACAAACATAGAAAGAAGGAAAGAGTCATGCAACTCAATCCCGCAGAAATTTCTGAACTGATCAAGAGCCGTATTGAAGGCCTGACCGGCAGCAGCGACATCCGCAACCAGGGCACCGTGGTGTCCGTGACCGACGGTATCGTCCGCATCCACGGCCTGTCCGACGTGATGCAGGGCGAAATGCTGGAATTCCCCGCAACCGCCGACGGTACCCCCACCTACGGCCTGGCACTGAACCTCGAGCGCGACTCGGTCGGTTCCGTGATTTTGGGTGAATACGAACACATCGCCGAAGGCGACACCGTCAAGTGCACCGGCCGCATTCTGGAAGTGCCTGTCGGCCCCGAGCTGCTCGGCCGCGTGGTGAACGCCCTGGGCCAGCCTATCGACGGCAAGGGCCCGATCAACGCCAAGCTCACCGACGTGATCGAAAAGGTCGCGCCCGGCGTGATCGCCCGTAAATCCGTCGACCAGCCCCTGCAGACCGGCCTGAAGTCCATCGACTCCATGGTGCCCGTCGGCCGCGGCCAGCGCGAGCTGATCATCGGCGACCGCCAGACCGGCAAGACGGCCGTGGCCATCGACGCCATCATCAACCAGAAGGGCAAAGGCGTTTCCTGCGTCTACGTCGCGATCGGCCAGAAGGCTTCCTCGATCAAGAACGTGGTGCGCTCGCTGGAGCAAGCCGGCGCCATGGAATACACCATCGTCGTGGCGGCTTCCGCTTCCGAATCCGCCGCCATGCAATACGTCAGCGCCTACTCCGGCTGCACCATGGGCGAATACTTCCGCGACCGCGGCGAAGACGCGCTGATCGTGTATGACGATTTGTCCAAGCAGGCCGTGGCCTACCGCCAGGTTTCGCTGCTGCTGCGCCGTCCGCCAGGCCGCGAAGCCTATCCCGGCGACGTGTTCTATCTCCACAGCCGCCTGCTCGAGCGCGCAGCCCGCGTGAACGAGAAGTACGTTGAAGACTTCACCAAGGGTGCGGTCAAAGGCAAGACCGGTTCGCTGACCGCGCTGCCGATCATCGAAACGCAGGCCGGCGACGTGTCCGCTTTCGTTCCGACCAACGTGATCTCGATCACCGACGGCCAGATCTTCCTGGAAACCAGCCTGTTCAACGCCGGTATCCGCCCCGCCATCAACGCCGGTATCTCGGTGTCGCGCGTCGGTGGTGCAGCCCAGACCAAGCTGATCAAGAACCTGTCCGGCGGTATCCGTACCGACTTGGCCCAGTACCGTGAACTGGCTGCCTYCGCGCAGTTCGCTTCCGACCTGGACGAAGCCACCCGCAAGCAGCTGGACCGCGGCGCCCGCGTGACCGAACTGCTCAAGCAGGCCCAGTACTCGCCTCTGTCCATCTCCAACATGGCGGCCACGCTGTTCGCCGTGAACAAGGGCTTCATGGACGACGTGGAAGTCAAGAAGGTCCTGGCTTTCGAGCACGGCCTGCACGCTTACCTGAAGGACAAGAACGCGGCCCTGATGGCCAAGCTCGAAGCCAACAAGGCCATGGACAAGGATGCTGAGGCTGAACTGAACACGGCCGTGGCCGAGTTCAAGAAGTCGTTCGCCTGAAGGCGTGACGGCTACATCAGTTAAGGCAAGAACCTCCAGGAAATCCTATGGCAGCAGGTAAAGAGATTCGCGGCAAGATCAAATCGGTGGAAAACACCAAGAAGATCACCAAGGCCATGGAAATGGTGGCCGCCTCCAAGATGCGCAAGGCGCAGGAGCGGATGCGCGCTGCCCGTCCTTACAGCGACAAGATCCGCAACATCACGGCCAACCTGAGTCAGGCCAACCCCGAGTACACCCACGCGTTCATGGAGTCCAACGACGCCAAGGCCACCGGGTTCATCGTGGTGACGACCGACAAGGGCCTGTGCGGCGGCATGAACACCAACGTGCTGCGCGCCGTGACGGCCAAGCTCAAGGAAGTGCAGGCCGCCGGCCATGATGCCAAGGCAGTCGCCATCGGCAACAAGGGCCTCGGTTTTCTGAACCGTGTGGGCGCCAAGGTGGTGTCGCACGCGACCCAGCTCGGCGACAAGCCGCACCTGGAAAAACTGATCGGCCCCGTCAAGGTGCTGCTCGATGCGTACAGCGAAGGCAAGATCAACGCGGTGTACCTGTGCTACACCAAGTTCATCAACACCATGCGCCAGGAACCGGTGGTCGAGCAGCTGCTGCCGCTGACAGCGGCGCACCTGCAGGCCGACAAGGACCAGCACGGCTGGGATTACATCTACGAGCCTGACGCGCAGACCGTGATCGACGACCTGCTGGTCCGCTACGTGGAAGCGCTGGTCTACCAGGCGGTTGCCGAGAACATGGCGTCCGAGCAGTCCGCCCGCATGGTGGCCATGAAGGCCGCCACCGACAACGCCGGCAGCGTGATCGGCGAACTCAAGCTGGTTTACAACAAAACGCGTCAAGCGGCGATTACGAAAGAACTTTCGGAAATCGTTGCCGGTGCTGCTGCGGTTTGATTCACATGAAAATCATTCTCACAGCTATCCTGGCTTCCGTTCTGGCGCTTGCCGGTTGCGGTGTCACGTCGAAGACGCAGACGCTCAGCAGCAACGCTTCGGCGGCGGCCAATGTCGCTGGCCTGAGCATGAAGATCTCGGACGCCGCACGCATCCGCATGCGGGACAATCCGGGCTTCAAGGAAGACCAGTTGCAGTCGGCAATCACGGGTGACCTGACCAAGCGCAAGCTGTTGCTGCCCGGCTCGACGCAGACCCTCGATGTGAACGTGACTGATCTGCGCGTGCGCAATGGCGCGGCCGTCTACTTCGCCGGCGTGTTCGCCGGCAATGACTTTGTGGTGGCTGATGTCATCGTCAAGGACGCGGCCGGCAAAATCCTCAAGAGCAGCCAGATCAACGTGRCGTTCCGCCTTGCGAGCTGGGGAAGCATGGGAACCGCCGCGCGCAATGCGCAAATGTATGAGACGTTTGCGCGCCATGTGGCCGCAGTAGTCGATCCTTCCATCTCGGTGGAATGAGTCAAAAATCTGATAACGGAGTTTCAATATGAATAACGCTTCACAAGCTCAAGGCAAAATCGTTCAATGTATCGGTGCGGTGGTTGACGTGGAATTCGCGCGCAACCAGATGCCCAAGATCTATGACGCGCTGAAAATGGAAGGCTCCGCGCTGACGCTGGAAGTCCAGCAGCAGCTGGGCGACGGCATCGTGCGCACCATCGCGCTGGGCACCTCCGACGGCCTGCGCCGCGGCAACATGGTGTACAACACCGGCGCCAACATCACGGTTCCCGTCGGCAAGGCCACGCTGGGCCGCATCATGGACGTGCTGGGCGCGCCCATCGACGAGCGCGGCCCGGTCGACCAGACCCTGACCGCTCCCATCCACCGCAAGGCGCCTGCTTATGACGAACTCTCGCCATCGCAGGAACTGCTGGAAACCGGCATCAAGGTGATTGACCTGGTTTGCCCGTTCGCCAAGGGCGGCAAAGTGGGCCTGTTCGGCGGCGCCGGCGTCGGCAAGACCGTGAACATGATGGAACTCATCAACAACATCGCCAAGGCGCACTCGGGCCTGTCCGTGTTCGCCGGTGTGGGTGAGCGTACCCGCGAAGGCAATGACTTCTACCACGAGATGGCCGACTCCGGCGTCGTGAACCTCGAGAACCTCGGCGAATCCAAAGTGGCCATGGTCTACGGCCAGATGAACGAGCCCCCAGGAAACCGCCTGCGCGTCGCGCTGACCGGCCTGACGATCGCCGAATCCTTCCGTGACGAAGGCCGCGATGTGCTGTTCTTCGTGGACAACATCTACCGCTACACACTGGCCGGTACCGAAGTGTCCGCGCTGCTGGGCCGTATGCCTTCCGCCGTGGGTTACCAGCCTACGCTGGCCGAAGAAATGGGCCGCCTGCAAGAGCGTATTACCTCCACCAAGGTCGGCTCCATCACTTCCATCCAGGCCGTTTACGTCCCTGCCGATGACTTGACCGACCCGTCGCCCGCCACCACCTTCGCCCACCTGGACTCCACCGTGGTGCTGAGCCGTGACATCGCCTCGCTGGGTATCTACCCCGCGGTCGACCCGCTCGACTCCACCAGCCGCCAGCTGGACCYGAACGTCGTCGGTGAAGACCACTACGCAACGGCCCGCGCCGTGCAAGGCACGCTGCAGCGCTACAAGGAACTCCGCGACATCATCGCGATTCTGGGCATGGACGAACTGGCCCCTGAAGACAAGCTGGCCGTGGCCCGCGCCCGCAAGATCCAGCGTTTCCTGTCGCAGCCTTTCCACGTCGCTGAAGTGTTCACCGGCTCGCCCGGCAAGTACGTCAGCCTGGCCGAAACGATTCGCGGCTTCAAGATGATTGTGGCCGGCGAGTGCGATCACCTGCCGGAACAAGCGTTTTACATGGTCGGCACGATTGATGAGGCATTCGAAAAGGCGAAGAAGGTCTAAGGCTCAGGCCCCAAAACTTTTTCTCACTAAGGATCGCTTATGTCAACCACCATTCACGTCGACGTCGTATCCGCAGAAGAGTCCATCTTCTCGGGCGAAGCCAAGTTCGTGGCATTGCCTGGCGAAGCCGGCGAGCTGGGCATTTACCCGCGCCACACGCCGCTGATCACCCGCATCAAGCCGGGCGCCGTGCGCATTGAAAAAGCCGACGGCACGGAAGAATTCGTCTTCGTGGCCGGCGGCCTGCTCGAAGTGCAGCCCAACTGCGTGACGGTGTTGAGCGACACCGCCATCCGCGGCAAGGACCTGGACGAGACCAAGGCCAGCGAAGCCCGCGCTGCGGCCGAGGAAGCGCTGAAGAACGCCAAGAGCGACATCGACATCGCCATGGCCCAGTCTGAACTCGCCGTCATGGCCGCGCAGATCGCCGCCTTGCGCAAGTACCGTCAGAAGAAGTAATACACACGCCTCCGGTTCCACCGGATCGCATCAAGCCCCTGCCGAAAGCCAGGGGCTTTTTTGTGGGTGGCACGTTGGGAGGTGTGCGGACGGTAGGCCTTTAGCGCTCATGCTGTTGCGCAAATGCCGCAAATAACAACTCGACACGCTAAATGRCAGCCAGCCGGCATACCCCCGCCTTATCGTTGGCACAGGATTTCAACTGAAGCAACGAGGTGAGGCTATGAACAGCACGCTGGACAGTCTGACATGGGGGGATGAGCTTTCACCGCACCGCAGGGGGAAGCGTTCGCGCATGACCTGGGTACGGCGGGTACTCGTCGTGCTGACAGCTTTATTCGTCCTGGGCGTTTTGCTGTCGCCCTGAGCCGTTCTTATTGCAGCAGCGGCGTATCGGGCAACTCATTGGTGTTCGCCTCCGGGCTGCCGGCATCCACCGCGAAGTGTTGCATCAACACGGCCGAGGTTTCCTCCAGCGCCTGCGTCAACCCGTCTTCATAACGCTGCTCGCGGAAGGCCACCGCCATGCGGGCCACCATGGCCTGCCATTGGTTCGGGCCCACCTGCCGCGCCACGCCGCGGTCGGCCACGATCTCGATCRCACGCTCGGCCAGCAATACGTAAATCAGCACGCCGTTGTTGTGTTCGGTGTCCCAGACCCGCAGCTTGCCGAACATCGTCACCGCGCGCTGGCGCGTGAGTGTGGGGATGGAAAGCTGTTTGCCCAGCCGCCGCAGATAGCTCAGGGGCAGCGAAGCTTCCACGCAGATACGGATCTCGCCGCTGTGACGCTGCTCGCTGGCCGCCACGCGCCGCGTGAGCCGTTCCAGCATGTCGGGCGGGATGGCGCGCCTGGCGTCGGATGCGTCAAGCCAGAGATGCTTGAGGATAGTTTTGAGTTTGTTGAGCATGTGCCTACCAGTCTCCCGAGGCGCCGCCGCCGCCA
>NZ_JBFUBY010000179.1:0-8894 GCF_056405515.1 Polaromonas sp. P1_G2 | reverse complement strand
AACAGATTCTCAGCCCATCAACTCAGTAAAGCCGCCAGGTCAGCCATGTCGGTAAAAACATGTGTCGCGCCGCTGGCCTTGAGTGCCGTGGGCGCGTCATGGCCCATTTCGGGCGGGCTGTAGCCAAAGACGGTACAGCCGGCCGCCACGCCTGCCGTGACGCCGGTGACGGTGTCTTCCACCACGGCGCAGCGTTTGGCGTCCACGCCCAGGGCCGCGGCGGCGGCGAGGTAGACGTCGGGGAAGGGTTTGGAGCGCGGCAGCTCGTGCCCGCTGAAAATGCGGCCCTTGAAGAAAGGCATCAAACCGCACTTCTCAAGCTGCAGCTCGACCTTGAAGCGGTCGGCACCGGAGGCGCAGGCGATGCGGCCCTTGTACAGCGCGTGGACTTTGGCGATGGCGTCGACGGCGCCGGTGATGGCCTTGAGGTCGCGCATCAGGCCGGTGTTGCGGCGTTCGCGGAACTGGACCATCCAGTCTTCAGTCACGGGGCTGCCGGTGTTGGCGGCGATCAGGGCGGCTTCGTCCTTGACGGCCTTGCCGACAAAGATGCGCATGCATTCGGCGGGGCTGAGCTTCCAGCCGCGCTCTTCGAGCATGTCGCGCAGCACGCCGTTGGTAATGGGTTCGCTGTCGACCAGCACGCCGTCACAGTCGAATAACACCGCGTCAAATCTCATGGTTCCGCTTTCATGTCCAGTTCAGGTTTTGCCGGGGCGGCGAGCGTGAACATCGCCCATTCAGGCCGCATATTAAAACGCACCGGCAGGATGCTGACGCCGAGCCCGCTGGTGATGTACATGCGATTGTCGCCGTGCGCCACCCAGCCGTAGGCCCAGTCGTGCGGGCCGGCCCCGGGCACCACGGGCGAGCCGAAGAAAGGGATGCGGACCTGGCCGCCGTGGGTGTGGCCAGCCACGATGAGGCCGCGCACCGGCGGCAGGTCGAACAGGCTGGCCGGCTCGTGCATGAAGACCAGCGCCTGCGCGCCCTTGGGCACCCTGGCCATGRCGCGCACCGGGTCGGAATGGCCGGTGTCGTCGTCGCCCACGCCGGCCACCCACAGGGCGGTGCCGGGCAGGGGCACGGCGTCGTTCTCAAGCACCTGGATGCCGGCGCGCTGGAAGGCGGCGGTGAACTTCGCGCCGTCGTGCCACCAGTCGTGGTTGCCCATGACGGCATAAACACCCAGCCTGGCCTTGAGCCCGCCCAGCACCTGGGCGATTTCGTCTTCGGGTGTGGCGGCGATCTCGGGTTTGTAATCCCGGTCGGCAAGAAAGTCGCCGGGCAGCAGGATGACGTCGGGCTGGGCGGCGTTGATCTCAGCCACGATGGCGAGTGCGCGCTCCAGCGTCATGACACGCCACAAGGGGCGTTTGCTGAAGTGCCAGTCGGACGCGACGGCGACCTTGAGGCCGGGCGGGCCTTGCCAGTGGGGGACGGTTTCGCTGATTTCGCGGTGGGCGACCCAGCGCGGTTCGATGATGACAGTCCAGGTGCCCAGCAGGAGCATGGCAACAAGCGCCAGCACTCCGGCGGCGCGGCGTCCCCAGGGCTTCACAGGTTCTGTCACAGGCGGATATCCGGCGAATCGCCGTCCACCGCGTCCATCACGCCGGTGCTGTGGGGCGACAGGCCGTAGCTGCGCAGGTTCTTGCGCAGATCCGCGGGGTCGACCTCGTTCCAGGCCAGGCCGCAGTCCATGCAGGCATGCGCATGTTCGTTTTGCAAGAGAACGGGTTTGCCGAGCAGCGAGCGCAGCAGGCCGCGCAGGGGATAAAAACGCTCGGCTTCGAAATTCCCGCGAACCACCTTGCGGCTGCTGCAGCGCAGGCAGTACATGCCGCGCACGGTCTGGTTGAACATCTGCCCTCCCCTTATTGGCTCATTGACTTGTTGGCCTATTGGATATCGCCGTCCACATAGTACCAACGGCCGGCTTCATGCACGAAGCGGCTGCGCTCATGCAGGCGCACGGCGGGGCCGGCTGGGGATTTCTGGCGCGCGACAAATTCGACCTCGGCATGCGTGGCGTCGAGCTGGCGGTGGCTGCGCACTTCGAGGCCCAGCCATTTGACGCCAGGATCGAAGTCTATCGATGCCGGCCTGTGGCTGGCGTGCCAGGTGGCGAGCAGGTAGTCGGCACGCTCGCTGACAAAGGCGGTGTAGCGCGAGCGCATCAGCGACTCGGCGTCGGGCGCGGGGGTGGTGTCGAAGTGGTCGAGGTAACGGCCGCAGCATTGGGCATACGCCAGCGCGCGCTTGCCGGCCTGGCGGCCGCAGGGGCAGGCTTGTGAGGCGAGTGGCTGGGACGGCAGCGGATTCGGCATCAACCGCAGCTGTGGGCGCGGGCCTTGCGCTTTTCCCGGTCTTCGAGCGTCTCGGTGGGCGCGCCCTGCTTGACCCATTCGGCATAACCGCCGTCGATGTGGGCGACGTTGGCCATGCCCATGTCCTGCAGGGTCTTGGTGGCCAGGGCGCTGCGCCAGCCGGCGCCGCAGAACAGGATGAACTCCTTGCCCTCGTCGGCGAACAAAGGCTTGTGATAAGGCGAGGCCGGGTCCACCCAGAACTCGAGCATGCCGCGCGGCGCGTGGTAGCTGCCGACGACCGTGCCGGCCGTGAGTTCACGCACGTCGCGGATGTCGACGATCTGTACATTCGGGTCGTTGAGCCTGGCCTTGACTTCATCCACGCTGTAAGTCTTGACCTGGGCCATGGCCTCGTCAACCAGGGCGCGGAATCCTTTGGTGATCGGCATTAGTTTCTCCTCAGGCCAGGGCGCGGGTAATGATGATTTTTTGCACGTCGGAAGTGCCTTCGTAGATCTGGCACACCCGCACGTCGCGGTAAATACGTTCGACCGGGAAGTCGCTGACATAGCCATAACCGCCCAAGGTCTGGATGGCGGCGCTGCATACCTGTTCGGCCATTTCGCTGGCGAAGAGTTTGGCCATGGCGGCTTCTTTCAGGCAGGGCAGGCCGGCGTCGCGCAGGCTGGCGGCGTGCCAGATCAGCTGGCGCGCGGCTTCAATCTTGGTCGCGCAGTCGGCCAGGCGAAAACCCACCGCCTGGTGGTTGAAGATGGCGGTGCCGAAGCTCTGGCGCTCCTTGGCGTAAGCCAGGGCCGATTCAAACGCGCTGCGCGCCATGCCCACGCTTTGCGCGGCGATGCCGATGCGCCCGCCTTCGAGCGCGCCCAGGGCGATCTTGTAGCCCTCGCCCTCGYTGCCGATCAGGTTCTCGGCCGGGATGCGGCAGTTGTCAAAGTTGATCTGCGCGGTGTCGCTGGAATGCTGGCCCAGCTTGTCTTCGAGCCGCGCCACCACATAACCTGGCGCGCTGGTGGGCACGATGAAGGCGCTCATGCCTTTTTTGCCGGCGCCCTTGTCGGTCACGGCAATCACGATGGCGGCGTGGCCGTTCTTGCCGCTGGTGATGAACTGCTTGACGCCGTTGAGCACGTATTCTTCGCCCTCCTTCACCGCCGTGGTGCGCAGTGACGATGCATCGCTGCCCACATGAGGCTCAGTCAGGCAGAAGACGCCCAGCATCTCGCCCTGCGCCAGCGGCGTGAGCCACTGCTTTTTCTGCTGTGCGTTGCCGTAGCGCATGAGGATGGCGTTGACGGGGCAGTTGGTGACGCTGATGGCGGTGCTGGTGCCGCCGTCGCCGGCGGCGATTTCTTCGAGCACCAGCGCGAGCGTGAGGTAGTCAAGGTTGGCGCCGCCGAACTCTTCGGGCACGCAGATGCCGTAGGCGCCCAGCGCGGCCAGGCCCTTGTGCGCCTCGACGGGGAAGTGGTGCTCCTTGTCCCAGCGCGCGGCATGGGGCCAGAGCTCTTCTTGTGCAAACGCGCGGACCGCGTCGCGGATCATTTCCTGGTCTTGGTTGAGCAGCATTTTTTGCCTTTAAGGGCCCTTGACAGGCTTGAACCGGTTACCGTCGAGCCGGAAGCGGCGTGAGGTTACCGAAAGATTTTCTTTTGGGGCCCCAACAAGCCGGGTGGTGACCTCGATCATCTCAACGATGTTGTATGCGGAATTCCCCAGCAACTGGAACTGCACATGCGTCTGTTCGCAGGGCTTGGCTGACGGGAAAATCTCCCCGCAAACGCCCAGGTTGTTGCCGAACTCGGCTTTATGCAAGACCTGCATCTCCCAGCCCTTGAAGCGGACCAACGCATGGATGAAGTCTTCGGTACCCTGGCCTGAGCCATAGTTCTCCAGCAAGGAGAACTCGCCATAGTGACCGGCGACATAACGCAAACCCAGTGACTGGCTGTAGTCAAGTTCCCTGGCTTGTTTCAAGGCCGGGCGGTACAAAAAAGTACCAGCAGAAAAATTACGTCCGCGATCCGGGAACCACACCGAAACAAGGAAGGCCGTCTCGGTTTTTCCGACCATGACCTCATGCATGCCCCGAATGGCCAGGGCTTCCGCCTTGTTGGTGCGGTCCTTCAGGCCTGCGCGCATCGCGGTCACGAGTTCGCTTTCATTGGGCCAGGCGGGAACAGGGTCAGGCGCGGCAAAAGCCGAAGTAACCGAAGTTGCCGCACCGACCGCGATCAGCCCGATCACAAGCGCACGGCGTGCAGCGGCGACGAGGCGATTGCCATGATCCATCGACATCATGCTGCTCCTTACCAGGACTCAAACGGCGTGCCGTCGTAGTTGAGAAACGCGCCCTTGTGCTCGGGCGTGAGCCCGGCCAGCGCGGCGCGCATGGCCGTGACGCTTTGGACGGTGGTGAGCGGCGCGCCGCTGCCGCCCATGTCGGTCTGCACCCAGCCGGGCGACATGGCGACCATGATGGCCTTGGGGTAGTCGTGCTGGGCGGAGGCCACGGCCATATTGAGCGCGGCTTTGCTCACGCGGTAGACCCAGCCGCGGCTGTTCTCCACGCCGTCTATCTTTGCCATGCCGCTGCTGATAAAAGCGAAACGGCCTTTGCCGCCACCGTCCAGCCTTGAGGCCTCGACCAGGGGCGCGACCTGCGGGATGGCCTGCATGGCGCCCAGCACGTTGGTGTGCATGGCCTGGTCAAACATTTCGCGCGTTGGAGGGGTCAAGGCACCGCCCTGCGGAAACACGCCGGCCACATAGAGGGCAATGTCGATCGCCTCGCCGTCGAGCAGCCAGGCCAGGCCGCTGATGCTGGCGGGCTGGGCCACGTCCAGCCGCAAGGCCTTGGCGCCCAGGCCCTTGAGGCGCTGCAGGCCCTCGTCGTCGCGCGCGGTGGCAATGACTTGCGCGCCCTCGGCCTGGTATTGGCGAACGAACTCGAGGCCGATGCCGCGTGATGCGCCCAGGACGAGGACTTTCATGGCTAGCCCGCGAAATTGAAGTACTTCGACCACGAAGGGTCGAACGCATGGGTCAATTCAGCACCGGTGAACGATGCGCCGTGCAGGCTGGCGTCCACCACGCCAAGCGCGGCAGGCAGGTCGCCCACATAGTAGTTGGCCAGGCGCCGGCCGTTCCTGACCACGGTGTGCGACAGGATGCCGGCATGCTGAAGCTCCAGGCGGGTGGCGATCTGCTCCTGGAGTTCACGGGCGCGGTCCAGCGCGGCATGGTCTTCCACGGGCAGGCGCAGCTCGATCGCGTGGCCCAGGTCAGGCCGCGCTGCAATCRCATTGGCGCTCTGGTTGACCGCCACGATCGCCTTGTCACCCTCCTGGTCGTCTTCTTCGTCACCCTTTTCGTCACCGTCMTCGTCGTTGCCAAAGACGACCGTCATGACAGACCACTGATGCTCTCCGCTTGGGAACAGGCCTGTGTGCCCCAGCTCATTCGTCCAGAACGCGTCGAGTACAGCGCCGAACTTGTCGAGCGTCGTGGAGCCGGCCACTTCGTCCGAAAACGCGTCAACGAAATCAACAAAACCCACCTTGACCGCAAAGTCATACTCGCCCAGCACATGGTCGAGCATGATGAAGGTCATGTTGCGCGCATGGTCCCGCATGTCGCTAGGCAGTTCGCGCGCAAACATGACTTCGATGCCCACCTGCCCTTCGTCGGCGACGTGGCCAATCAGCACGTCGGAGGTCGCCAGTTCAAAGTTGTCCATACGCATGGGGAAGTCGGGGCTTTCCGTGCGAGCGCGAAAGGCGGTAAGGCTGTAGTGCTTCAACGGCGGCGCGCGCTTGACGAAGTCCAGCAGCAGCGGAAAGGTGTCGGTACTCCCGTGCGCGGTGGCGATCAGTTCGATCTGCTGGTCACCGTCGTCAGCCGACATTTCGAGTGCCAGCCCTTCCAGGTATTGCTCAAGAACTTCGTTGATGTTCTCCACCTGGTCGCGTACCGGCTGGCGGACAAGCTCCGCCTCGCCCTCCCGGAACTTCAGCCAGAAGGCATCGATGCGCCGGGCGAGCTCAGCGGGTGAAAGTTCTTGCGGAGCTTCTTGCGTCATACCAACTCGATGGCCATGGCGGTGCCTTCACCGCCGCCAATGCACAGCGTGGCGACGCCCTTCTTGAGGCCGCGCGCCTTGAGGGCATGGATCAGCGTGACAAGGATGCGGGCGCCGGACGCGCCGATCGGGTGGCCCAGCGCGCAGGCGCCGCCGTTGACGTTGACGATGTCGTGGCTGATGCCGAGTTCCTTCATGGCGGCCATGGGCACGACGGCGAAGGCTTCGTTGACTTCCCAGAGGTCCACGTCTTTCACGCTCCAGCCGATTTTCTTGAGCAGCTTGTTGACGGCGCCCACCGGTGCGGTGGTGAACCATTCGGGTTCCTGCGAGAAGGTGGCGTGGCCGACGATGCGGGCGATGGGCTTGGCGCCCAGCTCTTTGGCCGTCGATTCGCGGGCCAGCACCAGGGCGGCGGCGCCGTCGTTGATGGAGGAGCTGGAGGCGGCCGTGATGGTGCCGTCTTTCTTGAAGGCGGGCTTGAGCGTGGGGATCTTGTCGAGCTTGACCTTGCCGGGGCCTTCGTCGATGGAGATAACGGTCTCGCCGGCGCGGCCCTTGACGGTGACGGGCGTGATTTCGGCCTTGAAGGCGCCGGACTCGGTGGCGGCCTTGGCGCGCTGCACGCTGGCGGTGGCGAAGGCGTCTTGCGCTTCGCGGGTGAAGCTGTATTTTTCGGCGCACTGCTCACCAAAGGTGCCCATGGCGCGGCCGGGTTCGTAGGCGTCTTCGAGGCCGTCGAGCATCATGTGGTCAAAGATCCGGTCGTGGCCGATGCGGATGCCGCTGCGGCCCTTGAGCAGCAGGTGCGGCGCGTTGGTCATGCTTTCCATGCCGCCCGAGACCATGACGTCGCGGCTGCCGGCGACGAGCTGGTCGTGCGCAAGCATGGTGGCTTCCATGCCGGAGCCGCACATCTTGGACAGGGTGACGGCGCCGACGCTGGCGGGCAGGCCGCCCTTGAAGCCGGCCTGGCGCGCCGGGGCCTGGCCCTGGCCGGCCATCAGGCAGTTGCCGAATAGCACTTCGTCGACCTTGCCGGCCGCGATGCCGGAACGTTCAATGGCGGCCTTGATGGCTGCCCCGCCGAGGTCGTGGGCCGAGAGGCTGCAGAAGTCGCCCTGGAAGCCGCCCATGGGGGTGCGGGCCGCGCCGAGGATGACGATGGGATCTGCGTTGGGGTTTGACATGGTGGTGTTTCCTTTCAGTGGGTTCAGCTTAATTGGCGGGCCGTGGCATTTTTGCCTCCAGCGCCTTGACGAAATTCGGGTCGATATCGGCTCGCTGCGGTGTGGCCTCGGCGAGTTTCAAACGCTTCCAGGCCATGGCGTAGTTGCCGCTGGTGTAGTCGGCTATCGCCCAGTTCTGCAGGTTCAGCGTATGGTTCGGTGCTTTTTGGTAGATGGCTTCATAACGCCTGACAGCCTCGGCCATCAGGGTTGGATTGCCCACTACGCCCGCCGCTATTCCAATCGTCCTGGCGTAATCGACGGCAAGATCGATGTCGCCGGGCGCTAGTTTTTCAACTTCGGCAAACAGGCCCAGTGAAGCAAGAAGGCCCTGGTCGCTGCTGGCGGACGCTGCCGCCATGCCCCACAAGGCGGAAACGCTTTTCGGGTCGATCATCCAGGCCTGGTTGAAACGCCGCATGGCATTTTCCGGGTTGCCCTGGCGCAAAAACTGCCAGCCCCGCTCCGCGACATCTTTCGCCGCCTTCGGCCTGTCGCCCGGGTAGCGGGCGTCAACCTGGACCAGGAATTCGGCGTCCGCCGCCTTCTGTTGTTCAGTCTTCTGCAGGTTGCCGTATTTGGGCAGCAGCGAGATGTCCTGCGAGAAGGCAGCACCGCAGAAAAAAGCCAGCGCCGCAAAAAGCGTCCAGGTCCTGATAAAAGGAGTTGTCACAGTCATTTCCTTCCTGTCTCGTTGTTATGTTCTGCCGCCAGTCCCCGCCTCAAGGGGTCAGGCCGCTGAGGCCCGTCAAAACCGGTTCGGGCGGCAGTTGCGTCAGCACCTCATCGTGGGGAGCGCCGGGGCTGTGCAGCGCGCTGAAGCGCTTTTCGCGCTCGTAGGGAAACACGTCGTGGACATGGCCGGCCTGGATGCGGGCCTGGTGTTTCTGCCAGAAATCGGCGTCCAGCAGGTTGGCGTGGTGCTTCATGAAGACCTCGCGCACCGCGTCGTTGCCGAGCAGGAAGGGCTCGAAGGTTTCGGGGAACACGTCCTTGGGGCCGACGGAGTACCAGACCTCGCCGCTCATTTCTTCTTCCTCGGTGCGGGCCTCCGGCACCTTGCGGAAGTTGCAGTCGGTGATGTATTCGATCTCGTCGTAGTCGTAGAACACGACCTTGCCGTGGCGCGTGATGCCGAAGTTTTTCCAGAGCATGTCGCCGGGGAAGATGTTGGCGGCGACCAGGTCTTTGATGGCATTGCCGTACTCGACGACGGCGCGCTCTATCTGGTCCTTGGCAGCGGGTTCGTTG
>NZ_JBFUBY010000178.1:0-10530 GCF_056405515.1 Polaromonas sp. P1_G2 | reverse complement strand
CCCGAAGCCAGCACGCGGTGGCAGGGCACGATGATGGGGAAAGGGTTGTGCCCCAGCGCCTGCCCCACGGCGCGCGCGGCGCCGAGGTCTCCCAATAAGGCCGCTATCTCACCGTAGGTCTTGGTCTTGCCCGGCGGGATGTCCTGCGCGGCCGTGTACACACGTAGGTGGAAGGGGGTCTCGTTGCGCAGGTCCAGCGCGCAGAAACGCAGGTCGCGGGCTTCGCCTTCGAGCAGGGCCACCATGCCGTCTATGGCCTGTTGCTCGGCGGGCGGCGGCGCTCCGGCTTCGAGCATAGCGAACCGCCGGTGCAGGCGCGACAGCATGCGGCCATCGCTCTGCTCAGGCAGGCGCACGGCGGCGATGCCGTGGCCGTTCCACACCAGCGCGCACTGCCCGATGGCGGTGGAAAAAAGCGTGAAGTGATGGAGTTCGCTGTCGGTGCTCATGCTGCGCTCCATGCTACACGCGCGGCGCTCCCGGAGAGGAATGTAAGAATTAATTTCGTTACCTCTCTTGCATGCTGCCCAAGCTTTTAATTTTTCAGCGACGTACCATGCCTTCTTTTTTGAAGGAACTCACATGGCAACACCGTTCTTTGGCAAGCGAGAAAACGAGACACCGACGGGCCTGCGGAACAGCCCCGGAAACGGCTACGGCAACAGCGGCTCCGCCAGCACGCTGCATTCGGCTCCGCTGTCCAGCCAGCAGAACAATGCCGCCAAACCCGTGAACGAAGCCGCGCCGTCCACCAGCACCGCCAAGGAAGGCGGCAGCAAGCTGACGGTGGGGCCCAACATCAAGCTCAAGGGCGTGGAGATCACCGACTGCGACACGTTGGTGGTTGAAGGCCTGGTGGAAGCCACCATGGATTCGCGTGTGATCCAGATCGCCGAGCAAGGCGCCTTCAAGGGCTCGGCGGAAATCGACGTGGCGGAAATCCGCGGTGAATTCAACGGCAACCTCACGGTGCGCCAGAAGCTGGTGATTTATTCGACCGGGAAGGTCACCGGCATCATCCGTTACGGCAAGCTGGTGATCGAAGAAGGCGGCCAGCTTTCGGGCGAGATCCTGTTTGGCGCACTGGCCGCGGCCAAGCCGGCCAATGCGGTGAAGCCGGGTTTACAGGCGGTGTAGGAGACTTAAAGCAACAAGCAGGCGCGGTTCACCGCACCATCGAAAAGCCACATCACTTTCCCTCCGTTCGCGGCAGGGAGGTGATGCGGTGTTTTCGCGTTCGCCCTTCGCTTACAACCAGCGGAAGGCCAGCGGGATCAGCGCGGAGGCCAGCACCACCTGCAGGCCCAGCGCCAGGCCGGCATAGGCGCCCGCGTCGGCATTGACCTGCAGGGCCCGCGCCGCGCCCAGGCCGTGGGAGACCGTGCCCAGCGCGAAGCCGCGCGCGGCCCATCCTGCGGCGTCACGCGGAATGCGCAGCGCGTCAAACAGGTATTTGCCGCTGAGCGCGCCCACCAGCCCCGTGATCACCGCAAACACGGCCGCCAGCGCCGGGATGCCACCTATCTTTTCGGCAATGCCCATGGCCACTGGCGCGGTGACCGATTTGGGCGCAAGCGACAAGGTCACTTCCGAAGGCAAACCCAGCGCCCAGCCCATCAACAGCGCGGAGCCACTGGCCGCGATGCCGCCCGCCAATGCCGCCAGCAGCAGCCGGCCCCAGCGCCGGCGCAGCTCTTCGCGCCGCAGCCACAGCGGCCAAGCCAGCGCCACCACCGCAGGCCCCAGCAGGAAATGGATGAACTGGGCACCCGCGAAATAGGTAGGGTAGGGCACGCCGGTGGCCAGCAGCGCACCGGCCAGGCACACCACCGTCCAGAGCACCGGGTTGGCCCAGGGCGCCTGGCCCAGGCGCGCATAAACCGCTTGCGCCAGCGCATAGACCACCAGCGTGGCCGTCAGGCCGAACAGTGGCGTGGCCGACAGGTAGACCCAGAGTTCGACGAATTTAGGCATCCGGTGGCTCCCCTGAAGCCGCGCCGCCGCGGTCCCGCAACAGGTGCAGGGTCAGCACGGTGACCCCCAAACCGGCCAATGTGGACACCACCACGGCCAGCAAAATGCGCACGCCGTACTGGCTCACGAGCGAAAGATGGGTCATGACGCCCACGCCGACAGGCACAAAGAGTAACGAAAGGTGCGAGAGAAGAAAGTCTGCGCACACTGACACAGGCCCTCGCACCAGCTCTGCACGAAGGCCAATCAGCAGCAAAACCATGCCGATCACCGGCCCCGGAAAGGGCAGGGAAAAGCCGCGCGAAAGCAGTTCCCCTATGGATTGAAAAATCAGTAACCAGGCCAGTCCGCGCAAAGCCGTCATCGCGTGAACCTTCCGGCGGAAGAGCGGTGTGTCGATGCCTGGGCAGCGCCCGTGATGCGTTTACGGGCTGGCAAAAAGATCCCCTTGCGGCCACTCCTTCACCGCGTTGGCTGCGCCCCATAACGCCTGGTCGATATCCTTGAAGAAGGCGCGGCGCCCGGACGG
The DNA here is from genome assembly GCF_056405515.1 of Polaromonas sp. P1_G2. Taxonomy (NCBI): domain Bacteria; kingdom Pseudomonadati; phylum Pseudomonadota; class Betaproteobacteria; order Burkholderiales; family Comamonadaceae; genus Polaromonas; species Polaromonas sp. P1_G2. Next base: position 8,027 of record NZ_JBFUBY010000178.1, on the reverse strand, counting down.
GTCCGGCCTGGAATTGAAGGCCGCCACCCATGCATAGCCCTGCCGGGTTCTCAACGCCAGGGTTTGCAGGCCCGGCTGGCTGCCCGTGTGCCACCAGTTGTCACCCTTGTCGCTCCTGACCACGTGGATGCCCGCCGCGTAGAAGTTGCGCGGATCATTTTCTTTTGCCAGCACGGGCTCGCTGCGCATGACCCGCACCGAGTCTTCATTGAGCAGGCGCTTGCCCCGGGCGCCGTCGATCGCCAGGAAGAATTTCAGGACATCCGTCGGCGTTGCCACCCACGCACCCAGCGCATCCATGTTCTCGACGGAGTAGGAGCCGTAGGGACTGGGTACATTCGCGTTCGAGACGCCGGGTGCGCCGCGCTGCAGCGGCTCTCCGGGAAAGGGGTAGTACCTTGTTTCGCCGGGCCGGCTTTCGGTGCTGCTCGCGGCCTGAAAGCCTTTGCCGATGACGGGCTGCAAAAACTCCCTGCTGCTGAAAGCCCGATAGGACTCGCCGGTGACGGTTTCCACAATCCTGCCAAGCATGCAGTAGCCGGTGTTGGAATAGGCGAAGCGCTCGCCGGGCGTGAAGTCCAGTTTCTCCTGCAGCGAGTCCCGGATGATGGCGTCGCAGCTGACGGGCGATACGCCTTGCCGGCGGGCGACTTCCCTGAGCCGCGGCTGGAAGAAGGGATCACCCGAGCGCTCCCGGTCAAAGCCGCCTGAATGCTGCAACAGGTGGCGGATGCGGATGTCCCTGGCGCGCGGGTCGGCGGGCGGTGCAATCACGACTCCGGCTTTCTCGAGCAGGGGCAGCGCCGGGTCGTCCAGCTTCAGCTTTCCATCCTCGGCCAGCTTGAGTACCATGACCGCCGTCAAGGTCTTGTTGATGCTGCCCATGCGAAAAAGGGTTTGCGGCGCCATGGCCTCCTGCTTGTCCTTGTCGGCATGGCCGTAGCCCTTGGCGAGCAGCAGCTTGCCGTCTTTGGCCACGGCCAGGCTGGCGCCCGGGATGTTGTGTTTCTGGATGAGTTCCAGCATGRCTTTGTCGAAAGGCTCGAGATGGGGCAATGCGCTGCCCTGGTCCAGGCAGAGTCCCCACTGCGGAAGCCATGCCAGCAAAGCGCCCGCCAGTCCGCAGAGCAGCCGTCGGCGCGGGGCGAGGGGACTGAGGGGACTGTTGGCGCGAGAAGGTGTTGCTGGCATTGTCTGGCCCGTGCTTTTTTGCCCAGTCTACGTCTTCGCCATTCGGCTGTGCGTTCTGCCTAGAAACGCGGCAGGTCGGGATGCTTGATCTGCCCGGCCCGCACCAGCATTTTTCCGTATTCGGCGCAGCGGTTCAGCGTGGGGATCACCTTGCCCGGGTTAAGCAGGCCCTTGCTGTCGAAGGCGCGTTTGACGCCGAACATCTGCTCATTTTCCGCGGCCGAAAACTGCACGCACATGGAATTGAGTTTTTCCACGCCCACACCGTGCTCGCCCGTCACGGTGCCGCCCATGGCGACGCTGGTCTCCAGGATGTCGGCGCCGAAGAGTTCGCAGCGGTGCAGCTGGTCGGGGTCGTTGGCATCAAACAAAATCAGCGGGTGCAGGTTGCCGTCGCCCGCATGAAAGACGTTGGCGCAGCGCAACTGGTATTTTTTTTCCATCTCGGCAATCGCCAGCAGGATGTCGGCCAGGCGCTTGCGCGGAATCGTGGAGTCCATGCACATGTAGTCAGGGCTGATGCGGCCCGATGCGGGGAAGGCGTTCTTGCGGCCGCTCCAGAAACGCAAGCGCTCGGCTTCGTCGCGGCTCACGGCGATGGCTGTGGCGCCGCAGCGGCGCAGCACCTCGCTCATGCGGCCGATTTCTTCCTCGACCTCTTCGGGCGTGCCGTCGCTTTCGCACAGCAAAATCGCCTCGGCGCTGAGGTCGTAGCCGGCGTGCACAAAATCTTCCACGGCGGCCGTCATGGGCTTGTCCATCATTTCCAGGCCCGCCGGGATGATGCCGGCGGCAATCACGGCGGCCACGGCGTCGCCGGCCTTGCGCAGGTCGTCAAAGCTGGCCATGATGCAGCGCGCCAGGCGGGGCTTGGGCACCAGCTTCACGGTGACCTCGGTGGTCACGGCCAGCATGCCTTCGCTGCCGATGATGATGCTCAGCAAATCGTAGCCGGGGGCATCGAGCGCATCGCCGCCGAATTCGACCTCTTCACCTTCAACCGTGAAGCCCTTGACCTTGAGCACGTTGTGCACCGTCAGCCCGTACTTGAGGCAATGCACACCGCCCGAGTTTTCGGCCACGTTGCCGCCTATGGTGCAGGCGATCTGGCTGGAGGGGTCAGGCGCGTAGTAAAGGCCCAGCGGCGCGGCCGCCTCGGAGATCGCGAGGTTGCGCACGCCGCCCTGCACCACGGCCGTGCGGCTGGCGGCGTCGAGCTTGAGTATCTTGTTGAACTTGGCCAGCGACAGCGTGACGCCCAGCGCGTGCGGCATGGCACCGCCGGAAAGCCCGGTGCCGGCGCCGCGCGCGACAACCGGTACGTCCAGCGCATGGCAGGTCTTGAGCACGGCCTGCACCTGGGCATAGGTCTCGGGCAGGGCCACGACCAGCGGCCGCTGGCGGTAGGCGGTCAGGCCGTCACACTCGTAGGGTGTGGTGTCTTCATTGTTCCAGAGCAGCGCGTGTGCCGGCAGCACGGCCTGCAACGCGCCGACCACCTGCGCCTGGCGGTCATGGCGTTCAAGCGGGGGCTGTTGCCAGGCTTCAGCGGGTGCGTTCATGGGCGGCCTTCGGGGATGAAACCGGCTCTGGCCGGTAATGAAGGCACTTTAATGCAAAGCCGGGGCCGGCGGCGTGAAGAAAATGAAGGTGTTTTGTGAAAAACGAATTGGCTGCGGCGGTCCATCATGCCAATGCGCCGCGCTTTGCCCCCCGGTCACTCCTTGCGGATGTCGAMWAGYTCMAGAGCCTCGTCRACAAGAWAGAAATWGMTGCCGKTTCCRCCGCGCGCTTTTGCATCAAATCGCACGACGCGGCCAAGTTCAGGYGCATACCAYGCGTTGGCGGTGTATGGCGCGTAGGTCCTGTTGTTGCCCCGYTCTGTAGAACCCTTGAACTCGACCCGCATGATGCGAAGCTCGCGCTCGCCGATGCGCATGGTCGACTCGTCCGTTGCGCGGGCCGTGACGTTCATCCCGATTCGCTGGTTTTGCATCCGGGTTTCGTAGCGAAGCTGCCAYGTCTGCCCGGGCTCCGGTGTCTTGTTGACCCAGCCGCGCGGCGGCATTGCCAGYTCATATTCYCCGGCRATGATGCTGCCGAGCGTGACAACCTCGCCACCGGCCCGCTCCACCCGGCCTCCCTGGTTGAAGATCAGCTGGTCTCCATCCGTGCGGTCCAGGCGGTACYTGATGTTYTGCGTCAWTCCYGWGRTTCGMTCGCGCAGCCGRTACTCGAAGACCTGCGCGCTTGCYGCCTGGGCCTGGGTGSTCGCGGCGGGTTTGTTGCGTTCATYGCGCGCKGCCAGCGCCGCCGCTGCGCGCGCAGGGACTTCGGCAATCCAGGCGGCCGGCAAGGCGAAATTCACGTTTTGTGCATCGCGCAAGATAAAGGTGGTGATGCCAATCAGGCGGCCTTGCGCGTCAAAAAGGCCGCCGCCGCTGGAACCCGGCGAAATGGGTACGGTGACTTGCAGCGCGACGAACTCATCATTGTCTGCACGGCGGACGCCGGACAGAAGGCCATCGCTGATCGTCATTTCCAGCCCGCGCGGATTTCCAATAGCGTAGACCCGGGAGCCGATTTTCGGCAATTCCGCGGGCGCTACGGTGACCGGCGGCGCGTTGAAATTGGCCACCTTGAGCAGGCACAGGTCGCGCGCGGCGTCCGCGTGTTCCAGGGCGGCGCCGTAAGCGACGTTGTCGCGGGTCACCGAAACCTTGCGTGCCTTGGCCAGCACATGGCAATTGGTGATGAGCGAGCCGGCTCGAATGACCACCGCGCTGCCTGAAGCAATTGGCCTTCCCGCGTCATCAACGGTCTTGACGGCCCAGATACTGGGCGACAGGCGCTCAAACAGCTGTTCCGGGCTCGGCGTGGCATTTTGCGCAAGGACATTGCCGCCAACCAGCAACAGGCCTATGCCGCGAAGCATGAATTGAAATATCACGGTGCGTCTCGTGGAGTGTTCGATTTATCGTGCGGGAGGCAGCAGGCCGTTCAGGTCGTCGAGCGTCGTGGGGCCGGATGCGCGGCTTCGCTCATTGGTGCTGCGCCCTGCCGTGCTGTTCACGGCACCGGCGGGCGGTGCGCTTGGCAACAGGCCGCTCAGGTCGTCGAGGGTCACGGGACCGGATGCGCGGGTTCGTTCATCGGTGCTGCGCCCCGCGGTGTTGTTCACCGCAACGGCGCGTGGTTTTCCCGGGACGAGTGGAATTCCGCCGATATAAGCCAGGTGAGGCAGATGTTGTATTGCTGTGCTTTCGCTTCGGAGGGTGAACCTGGGTTGACCCACAAGGAGTCCCACCGTGATGCTGGTCTGCACGTAGGTGGTACGGCCGTCCTCCAGTTCGGCTTCCAGGGTCGTTTCGATTTCAGTGCGCGCACTGACGGTGTATCTGCCTGCCGTGCGGTCAACAAAGAAAAAGCCTTGGGGTTGCGACTTGCCGACAACCTCGCCATTGAGTTTGATGTCCGGCTGGATCGCCTGCCCGAGGCCGCCAGAGCGGTAAACCACCAGACGTCCATACCCCGGGCGCAGGGTAGGGAAGCTGGCCTCGACTTCGGCATATCGGGGGCCGGTGGCCGCACAACCGGTCAGAAAAATTGCAGCAGCAATGACAAACAGACGAAAAATCTGCATCCCATACCCCTCGGTTTTGTTGTTCGAATCGCGCGAGTCTAGCATTCAGCCGGCCTGATGAATGGACTGAGAAAAGCAGCCCCTGGGGTGCCGGACGCAAAAATTTCAACCGACGCTTTTACGGAGCCAATCGGCAAGCAGCTGCACATTTCCACCGGTCCATCAGGCCGATGTCATTGAACTGCGTGCCTTCCACCCGCTTGGGCCAGTCCAGGTTCTCAGGATTTGGTGCCAGGGGCGGCTTTGCTGGCGCCGGGCATGTCATAGAACTTGACCTTGCCGGTTTTCACGTCATACATGGCGCCCACGATCAGGATTTCGCCCTTTTGCTCCATCTCGCGCAGGATGGGGCTTTTCTCGCGAATCGCTTCCACCGTGAGGTGCACATTGCTCTCGGCCACCATCTCGACAAAGGCGTAGTTCTTGGACGTGCGGTCCTTGATGTCGGCGGAGACCAGATTCGCGGCCGGCTTGATCTTGCCGATGAGGCCGGTCAGGTTGCCCAGCTGGGCATCGTCGCACGCGCCCTTGATGGCGCCACAACTGGTATGGCCCATCACCACCAGCAGTTTGGCGCCCATGACCTTGTGTGCGAACTCCAGGCTGCCCAGGATGTCTTCGTTGACGATGTTGCCTGCCACGCGCGCATTGAAGAGGTCGCCTATACCCTGGTCGAACACGATTTCGGCCGGCGCGCGCGAATCGATGCAGGACACCACGCTGGCCAGCGGGAACTGGCCGTCCGCCGTGGCCTTCATTTCCTTGAGGTAGTTCTGGTGGCGCGGCTTGCCGGAGACGAAGCGCGTGTTGCCGGCCTTGAAGCGCGACAGGATCTGCGCGGGCGTCACGGCATCCTGGCATGCCTTGGCATCCTGGATGGTGCAGAAGGTGCCGGGTTTGACGGATTTCGCCGCGGGCTTGCCCTCGGCGTGCGCCAAGGGCGACAAAGCAAACAGGGACAACAGGATGCCGGCCACGCTGGCGCTGAGCTGGTTCTTCTTCATGGAAATTCCCTCGCAGAATGGTTGGTTTTGTTTGAGGCTGCGGCTGCCAAGCTGATGCTTGCCCGGCCGTAGCCGATCCCACTCTAAACCTCCGTGAGCCGAATGTCATCTGCCGGTGCGGCCTCCGATGCCGCCGCCCGCGTGGCCCGATCAGGGCCGGTTAACGCTTTTTGCGTAAGATGCGCCGCACATCAAAAGGCTTTGCGCAAGGTGAAAAACACAGGCGAGGCGAGCCCGCCAGGGCGTTTGCAAGGACTAGCGGCCTTCTTCTCCCCGCCCATTCGCATTTGCAAAAATAGCGAAATAGCGTTAACGAGCCCTAGCCCAGAGCTTGTGGGCGGAAAACCAGGTGCGCCAGGGCTCCAGCGGCGAACGCAGCAGGCTTTCGCCTTCGAGGTCCTCGGCGGCCTCAAAGGGGCCGTGCTCACGCACAAAAGCCGGTGAGGCCAGCGGCGCGACTTCGTCCTTGCTCAGACAGACGTGCTCCAGGTCCGCATAGCGGCCGGTGCCGAAGCGCACGATGAGGTCGGCGTCCTCGGCCACCACATCCAGCAGCGGAATCGACACCTGCAGTGTCAGGTCGATTTCGGGATAGGCGTCGGTGAACTGGCGCAGGCGCGGGATCAAGATGGAACGCGCGAAGGTCGGCGTGACGGCCAGGCGCAGCTTGCGTTTGCCGGGCGTGCTGCTTTGCCCGGCCGCGCCTGGAAATTTTTGCAACGTAGCCAGGCCTTCGCGCACGTGGGCCAGGTATTCGCTGCCCTCGGTGGTCAGCGAGAAATCGGCGCGACCGAAGAGCTTGGTGCCTATGATTTGCTCGAGCTGCTTGACGCGGTGGCTGACGGCGCTGGGCGTGACGCACAACTCCTCGGCCGCCTGCGTCACGCTGCGCAGCCGCGCCAGCGCCTCGAAGGTCAGCAGGCATTGAATGGGCGGGATTCGGGCGGGAGTAGCCATGTCTATCAAGCAGCGCTGGACACTGTGCGCGAGTTTTCTTCGCAAGCAGGGGCCGCGGGACCGGCTTTGCCGGACCGCAGGCGCAGCGGCCCCCTCGGGGGGCAGGAAGCTACACGCAGTGAGCGACCGTGGGGGCTCATATCTACTTGAAGATGACCGTCTTGTGGCCGTTCAAAAGCACACGGTGCTCGCTGTGCCACTTCACCGCACGCGCCAGCACCTGGCTTTCGGTGTCGCGGCCCATGGCGGTCAGGTCTTCCACGGTCTTGCTGTGGTCGGCGCGGGCSACGTCCTGCTCGATGATSGGGCCTTCGTCGAGGTCGGCCGTCACGTAGTGGGCGGTCGCGCCTATCAGCTTCACGCCGCGGTCGTGCGCCTGGTAATAAGGCTTGGCGCCTTTGAAGCTGGGCAGGAAGGAGTGGTGGATGTTGATGGCGCGACCGGAGAGCTTCTGGCACAGATCGTTTGACAGCACCTGCATGTAGCGCGCCAGCACCACGAGTTCGGCGCCTTCGGACTCGATGACCTCCAGCTGTTTCGCTTCGGCCTGGGCCTTGGTCGCCGCCGTGACGGGAATGTGGTGAAACGGGATGTTGTAGCTGGCCGCCAGCTGGTAGAACTCGCGGTGGTTGGAGACGATGGCGCGCACCTCAATCGGCAGCAGGCCGGACTTGCAGCGAAACAGCAGGTCGTTGAGGCAGTGGCCTTCCTTGCTGACCATGATGACGGTGCGCATGGGCTGGGTGGTGGCATGCAGCTTCCAGTTCATGCCGAAGGGTTGGGCGAAGGCCTCGAGGCGGCTGGAGAGTTCCTCATGCGTAAGTTTGTCGCAGGCGAACTGCACGCGCATGAAAAACAGGCCCGTGTCGTGGTCGTTGTACTGCGCGGCCTCTTCGATATTGCCGCCGTTGTCCAGCAGGAAACCGGACACGGCATGAACAATGCCCATACGGTCCGGGCAGGACAGGGTCAGGATATAAGCGTGATTCATAGGGGATGAATTGTCGCAGGTGAGGCCCGCCCCCGCCCGGACGGGGCCCAATCAGCGGTGCGCCGGGACGGCAACGGTGCCAGAATGCCAGAAACCCCTTTCCAGACGCAGGAGACACGCCATGGCCTACCAGAACTTCAACATGGAGCACCACTGGCTCCCTTTCACGCCCAACCGCAGCTTCAAGAAGGACCCGCGCATCTTCGTGGCCGCCGACGGCATGCATTTCACGACGCATGAC
>NZ_JBFUBY010000177.1:0-14045 GCF_056405515.1 Polaromonas sp. P1_G2 | reverse complement strand
TCCATCAACCGTCAATGCCAGGGTACATTCCGGCTCGAAGTCCAGCGCCCTCTTGGTGCAATCAAGTGCCCGCTTTGCCTCGAGTTCCGCATTTTCCGTCCAACCTTGCTGAACCCGCAGAACATGCCATTTGGCCAGCCAGGCATGAGGAACCGGATGCCGGCGGCTTCGATCAATCAGGTGTTCCAACATCTCGCGAGCACGGTCAAATTCGCTAAATMCTGTACGGTGCATCAGCGCGACCGCACCCAACAGCAGCGTGTAGCCATCCAGAGTCGGCAGCGCCTGGCTCCGGGCACGTTGCAGTTGCTGGGACATGATGGAAGAACTGATGGCCGCCACGAGCCGGGAGATCAACTCATCATCTGTGGCAAACACGCCGTGTACTTGCCCCTTGAGATTGTCCGCCCACACCAGTTTCTCGGTTTTGGCGTCAATGAGCTCTACAAACAACGCCAACTGCGTGCCCGCACTGCGGCAGGTGCCTGAGAGGATATAGGTCGCACCCAAGTGTGTGCGGATATCCTCAATTGCCTCATGCCGTTCGCGAAAGACCGTCGTGGACAGCCGCGAGATGACGTGCAGTTCCGAGGTCCGGGACAGTGAGGCGATTACCTCGTCTGCCAGTGCTTCACCCAGCATTTCATGCCCGGGTTCGGTGCTTCGCATTGCAAAGGGGATGACCGCGATGGTGGGCCGCAAGTCGAGGCGCACAGCACTACCGTGGGCGATGACCGGATGCTCGCCGATCGGGCCTATGCGGTAAGCACGAACGGGTTTCTCAACATGCTTGAGGTGGCATTCACCCAGGTCTTCAACGTCGGCATCCAGATTGGCGGTGAGGTTGTYGCGCAACTCGGCCGTTACCACCAGTTCACCGGGACCCGCCAGCGTACAAAAGCGCGCAGTCAGATTGACGTCGGTGCCGTAAATGTCGTGCTGGTCGGCCACGAAGCTGGCCAGGTGGCCGCCCATACGCAGATGCATCTGCTGCTCGGGCTGCAGGCCGGAATTGGCCTGCTGGCTGAAATCCTGCATGGCAAACGCCGCCTTGATACCGCCTTGCGCGTTGGCAAATTCCAGCATCAGGCCGTCACCCAGGCTTTTGACGATGCGGCCGCCATGCTGCGGCAGAATTTGCTGCTCAGCTTGCAGCACCAGTTGTTGCCACCTCTGTACGAAATCATCTTGATCCTGCTCCATGATCCTGACGGACTCCACCACATCCATGACCAGCAGCACCTTCGTGCTTCGGCCCATGCGGGTAGGTAATTCGGTCGGGGGATTCATCGTAAATGGTGTAACAAAGTTTTACCTCCTCATTTTGGAGGAGAACGCGGGTAATGGAAATACTGCGCGCGGCTTTATCTACAGAAACATCGGAATTGTTATGCTTGAGCAAAACCCATGGTAGATTGCATTTAGCTGCGGTTTTGATGCACTAAAGGTCCGCTTTGCGGCTGCCTTATACAAAAACTGGGGTGAACGTCGCCATCCTGGATGGGCTAGCCGCCTTGGGAAAATATCGTCCGCAGTGTTCAACTTCTGATCCTGTGCTGAAGGCGATAGGGTGCCAGGTGAGCGAAAAGACCATCGGGATTTCAGATTGGAGTAATTTTGCGCGTACTAATTGGGGCCGGTGTTTTTTCAGCGACAGGCTCCCTCCCGTTTCAAATATTGCCTTTTCTGATTCTGTCTCTCGTGTCGGAAGGGCGCATTGATATCGTTTATGCCGGATGGGTGGGCTCTGCATATCTCATCGGGATGCTTTTCAGCACCCTGTTATTGCCTCTTTTCAGTGTGATCATCACGCTGGGACAGTTCAGCGTGCAAAAGAGCTATTCGACGCTTGCGTACTTCCTGCCGCAGCAGTATTCCGGCATCGTCCCGCCCGAAGAGCGCCGTCAGCGCCAGGCAACGCGCGCGGTGCTGCGAATGGTGCTTGGGCGTACCGGTGTCGCTGCTGCTGACGTTCGCATTGGCACGGGAGCCTATGGCAAGCCTTGTTTGGTGGATTGCCGTGCCATCGGCTTCAGTGTGCCGCATTCGGGCGGCTTGAGCCTGTTGGCATTTGCGCCCCGGCTTTTTTCGCACTGAAGGGCCGAATTCGTGAAACCCGCGTACCGCTGCTTTTGTTTTGCCGTCCCGTCCAAGCTTTTTCGCAAGCTCGCCGAGAAATCCSGGGAAGAGGAGCGCCAGCGGCTCAATGAGCACATCGAAAACAGCATGCGGCTGCGCACGCACCGCCATGTCTGCGCCAAGCAGGCGCCCGTTCCCCGCACGGTCCAGTCCCCCCAGTCCTTCATGCCGGCGCAGGCCTATCGCCGCAGTATTTTTAATGCCGGCTTCGACACCGACCTGCCAGGCAAGCCGGTGCGGCATGAGGGAGACAAGCCAGTCAAGGACCGCAGCGTCAACCAGGTGTACGACAACACCGGCATTGCCCTGGATTTTTTCCATCGGGTTTTTGGGAGGGATTCCCTCGATGACCGCAGCATGCGTGTGGAGTCGGCCGTGCATTTCGGCAAAAATTTTGCTAACGCCATGTGGACCGGGGAGCAGATGGTCTACGGCGACGGCGACGAGAATGTCGGAGGCTTCACCGAGGCACTGGACATCATCACCCACGAACTGACCCATGGCGTCGTCCAGCACATGATCCCCGGCGGCCTGGGCGTGGTCAAGCTCGCGCGCAAAGACCGCGAGTTCGAGGAGCAGACGCACATGCTCCAGGGCCAGGCCGGCGCCCTCAACGAATCCTTCTCCGATGTCATGGGCAGCCTGGTCAAGCAGTGGCATCTGGGCCAGACGGCGGCGCAGGCGAACTGGCTGCTCGGCGAGAACATGCTCGCGCCACAGCACGGCAAGGCCATACGATCGCTCAAAGACCCCGGCAACCGCAAGCTGACCTGGTATGACGACGATCAGTTCAAGACCATGGAGCAGTATGTCGACGGCGCCGACGTGCACGACAGTTCCGGCATCCCGAATCATGCGTTTTACCTGGCTGCCAAAAAAATAGGCGGCTTCTCTTGGGAGAAGGCCGGGCTTATCTGGTACGAGGCTTTCCCCAAACTCAAGCCCAAGGCCAGCTTCCTGGACGCAGCGCGAGCGACAAGCCGCGTCGCTGGCGCGCGCTTCGGCAGTAAGTCAAAAGAGTACATCGCCGTGGTTTCAGCATGGCAGGCCGTAAAGGTGCTCCCCTGACGCAAAGCCACTAATGCCTTGATTTGTTGCGAGGGTCGTGCAACGATTCGGCTTGGTGGTTTTCCTGTTGTGGAGAGGGACTAAAAGAAGATGTCGTTGCGCTGCGTTTCGTGCCTGACCGTGAATCCGGTGAGCAACCGGTTTTGCGGTAACTGTGGCGCCGCCTTTGGGCTCAATGTGCAGGAGCCYGCCAGCGCCCCCCCGCTGGTCTCGGAAATTCAATGGGGTGCGCTCAAGCACGCCACCATCCTGTTCGCGGACGTTGTCAGCTCCACCGAGCATGTGGCCGGGCTGGACCCGGAGCAAGCCATGGAGCAGTTGCGGCCTGCCGTGCAGCGCATGTGCAATGCGGTGGAGCGCTTCGGCGGCACCGTGGTGCGCACGCTCGGTGACGGCATCATGGCCCTGTTCGGTGTGCCCCGCGCGCTGGAAGGCCATGCCAACCTTGCCTGCGAGGCCGCGCTGGCGATGCAGATGGCTTTCGAAGGTCCCGACTCGAGCCTGCGGATCCGGGTTGGCCTGCATTCGGGCCAGGTCGCGCTGGACCCTGAGGCGGTCGACGCCACCCGAGGCGGCGGCGTGCACGGCCATTCGATTCACCTGGCCAGCCGCGTGGTGGCATTGGCGGAACCCGGCGGAATCTGCCTGACGGCTGACTGCCTGTCGCTGGTGCGCTCGGCCTGCGAGACCCGGCCCATGGGCAAGCACCCGCTCAGGGGCATCGCGGAACCCGTCGAACTGCACGCCCTGCTGGGTATGAAAAACGACGTGCAGAGCCACAGCTTTCATGAGGCCGCGCTGTCGCCTTTTCGCGGGCGTGCGCAAGAGCTGAGCGCGCTGCAGGATGCGCTGCGCCGCGCCGAGAACGGCGAAGGCTCCGTGATTGGCTTGTCCGGTGCCCCTGGCACTGGCAAGAGCCGGCTCTGCCATGAATTTTCGCAGTGGTGCCATATCCGCTGCGTTCCGGTGTCTGAAGTCAGGACCCAACTTTACGGCCACGCCACTCCCTTGCAGCCGGTCCTGCTCTTGCTGCGGAGCTGCTTTTTCCACATCACGCCGGAGCACGATGCGGCCCAGGCGCGGGAGTGCATTGCGCAGGGGCTGGCAAAGCTCGGGGTGGTGATGCAGGACGACCTCGCGTTGCTCAGCGAGTTCCTGGGCGTGGCCGACCCGAACAGCCAGCCATGTACGCTGAACGCCAAGGCACGGCGCGCCAGGCTGCTGGGCCTGCTGCATGAACTCGTAAAACAGGCTGGGGCCAACACCTCCGTCATCATTTTTGAAGATCTTCATTGGCTGGACGATGCCAGTGCGGAGTTTCTTTCGGCGCTGGTCGCCGCCGTGGCTGGAACCAGGACATTGCTGCTGCTCAACTACCGGCCGGGTTACCAGGCTCCGTGGTGGACGATGCGCCACTTCCGGGTCATGCAGCTGGCGGAGCTGAGTTTGTCCGATACGGAGGAACTGGTGCGCGACCGGCTGCGCCACCATCCAGAGTTGCTCGATTTTTTCCCCCTCATCGTGGAGCGCTCGGCCGGCAACCCTTTCTTCGCCGAAGAGTTAATGCATTCGCTGGTCGAAAAAAGCGAATCCCTCGGTGCTTCAGGCCACCGGAAATCGGACATCGCCTCCCTGGTCCACACCTTACCTGCCACAGTGCAGGCCGTGATCGGGGAGCGTATAGACCGGCTTGTCGCCACCCAGAGGACATTGCTGCACATCTGCTCCGTGATCGGCAAGGAGATTCCGTTGGCCCTACAGCGCGCAGCCCGGCGAGTTTGCCGCGCTTATCGCCTATCACTACGAAGCCGCCGGCCAGCTTGTGAATGCGGCGCAGCATGAGGCCCGCGCCGCCAAATGGACGGGCTCGACCAACTCCGGCCAGGCGATCAAGCATTGGCGCAAGGTGTGGGCATTGCTGGAGGGGCAGGAGCGATCACCCAGCATCGATATCCTCAGGGCCTTGGCAGGCGGGCGCATCATGTACCTCGGCTGGCGCGAAGGGCTGGATCCGCAGGAGGTCCAGAAGATCAGCCACGAAGCGATTGATCTGGCCAGGCAGGCGGACACACGGCTGGAGCAGCTGCTGCTGTTCGCGCAGGCGCGCATCGTCCAGTCGGGTGGTGGGCCGGCCGATGACTATGTGCAATGCGTGCGCAACGCGCTGTCGCTGACGCCCCCGGGAAAGGATGTGGGCCGGGTTGCCATGCTTAATGTGGCGCTCAGCCAGGCCTATGGTTGGGCAGGCTTGCTGGAACAGGGCCTGGATGCGAACGACGCCGCCCTGCTGGGGGTCGCCAACATCGACCAGTTCGACCGGGAATTCATTGACTTCAGCATTGAACAGTGGCTCTTCGGCATTCGCGCGCGATTGCTCATACGCATGGGCCGGCTGGAGGAAGCCAAGAAGTGCCTGCAGCAAATGGAGGCCGCCGATGGGGGGTTGAACGACCCGGTGATCGAACAGATCGCGCATTACCTGTATGTGGAGTTGGCCCTGTGCTTTCGCGACACGGCGCTCGCGCAGAAGCATTCGGCCAAGGTCGCCAAGATCGCGCAAGAACATAAAAGCCCTTACTCGAGGGCCTTCGCCTTGTGGTGCGGCGGCCTGGTTGAGGCCACCGCCGGTGACCTGGAGTCGGCACAGCGAAGCTATTCCCAGGCCCTCGAACTGATTATGGGCACCCGTGCTGCGGTGGAATTTGAAACCGAAATCCGGGTCAGCCTTGCCGAGCGCCACTACCAGGCTGGAGACCATGAGCAGGCGCTGGCGACGGCCAAGGAAGCGTTGGCGCTTTCGCAGCAGCGCAGCAACCGCCTGACCGAATGCCGGGCGTTGATTGTCTGCGGCGGTGTCCTGGGACAAAGGGCCGACGCCGGTTCCTGGAGCGAGGCTTCTTCACTGTTCAATCAGGCGGAACAGCTGATCACCCTTACCGGTGCCCGGCTTTATGAGTCTGGGTTGGTGGGCGAACGGGACCGCCTGGCGCAACTGATGGCGCGCTAGGTGCCGCGCCGCCCACCGTGGGCCGTTGCGGCCGTCTCAAAGGGGCGCCCGCACGAGCAGGGTGTATTCCTCCTGTAGTCCGTATGCCTGCAACACCTCGACCGTAGCACCCAGGACCTGTTCGCAGTGCCGCTGCCAGCGCTCCGGCGCTGCGCGGTAGAGTTCCGGCGGATCCATTTCACTTTCCGCAAGCGGGGCGAGGAAATTGACCGCGAATCCCACACGGCTGTTGCTGCGCATGTCGGCCAGGGTCCGGGCGATGAAGGTTTCCCACAAAGCCCGCGGCTGGTTCAGCTTGACATTGAAGATGCCGCTGGCGACCGAGTAGTCCGCCACCCGTGGGCTGGCGTTCGCCGCGAGAAAGTCCGTCAGTGGGCGCTTGCGCCATAAAAGGCGCGCCTGGGCCACCATGGCGGCGGACAGATCCACACCAAGGTAGTCGACGCGTGCCGCATGCTGGTGCCGCTTGGCCAGGAAGGCCAGCAGCGCGCCATAGCCGCAGCCGATGTCGTTCAGCGAAAAAGGCGCGTGCAGGCCGGACACGCGCAGGAGCTGCTCAAAACGCAGTTCCTGCGTGGGCAGGCAGGGCCAGTCCACCCCCGCAGGGGTAGGGCCGTGGATGTTGACCTTGTGCGAGTAGTAGCGGTCTATGCCCGCGTACAGCGCGGCAAGCGGATGGTCAGCGGACAGACGCCCGGTCATCATGGGAGCCTGTCATCCCGCTCACTTTTTGGTGGCCGGTTTCTTGGCGGCCGTTTTTTTGGCGTCCGCTTTCTTGGCTGCGGATTGTTTGACCGCGGAGATCGGCTGCATCGGAATGGAGATCGTCAGGTAGTCCTGCTCCAGGTAATGGATGGGCTGGCTCTTGTCGATGATCTTCACTTCCGTGTTGGCCTTGTCGCCGCGCATGTCATGGGAGGTGAAGAAAACCGGCAGCGGTGTTTTGGCGGCCAGGTTCTTGATGAGGGCGTCCACGATGGCGGCGTCGCCGTCCAGGCCCTTTTTGTTGGAACCGTGCCGATACAGGTTGCCCAGCAGGTTCTGCCAGAGGTTTTTGACCTCGTTGTTGCGGGCGCCGAGATTGAGGGCGGCGCAGCTCATCTTGAACGAGCGGCCCTTTTTGAAGAGCTTGAACTCTTTCTGGAGGTCGACCATTTCCAGGATGCCGCCGAAGTGCGAATCCTTGCCCTGCGACGGAGCAAAACGCAGGTTCAATTCATCCAGCATCGTTCCGATGTAGATGTCGTGTTCTTTCATGAAAAGGCCCATAAATTTCTCCAGGTGTTTCGGTTGATGGAATGACTGCGGTACTTTTGTAACTCTGCCATGGGCGTTGAACGCCTCTTGTCAGGAGCTTTATTTCCCCGAAAACCGGCCATTTCGTGAATAAGGAAGAGCTCCTCTTTTTAGAGGATATCGTAAGCGAAGTAACAAACTATTACGCCCTCTTTTTGTAGGAGGAGTTACCCGCTAGGCAAAAGGATTACACCCGATTTTGGGAGCGCTGTTGCGTGAGCGCTGAATTGGGCGCATCACCGCGCCACCATTGCCAATCCGCGCGGGGGCGCAGAGGGTTCTTCCTCCGCTCCTCAGACGGATTCCTTGCGTTTGGACGCGACAGCGCGGCACTTGTGAAAAAAACCGGGTTGATAAGCAGCGTTGCGCTGCGATTTTCGGGGCAGTTCCCGACAAAATACGGCCTTGGCCCCCAGAAACACAACAGCGAGAGTTTGGTATGCCCTTGATCGTGGTGATTGATGATGACGCAGGCACACGCATGCTGGTCACCCAGGTGCTCAAGAAGGAGGGTCACGAGGTCATGGAGGCCGATGACGGCGCCAAGGGCCTGGAACTGATCCGCGAATTCAGGCCTGACGTGGTGGTGAGCGACATCCAGATGCCCCAGCTGGACGGCTTTGAGGTGCTCGACAGGGTGCGCAACGACGACGCGCTGGCCACCATCGCCGTGATCCTGCTGACCTCGCTGCAGGACCGCACCCACATGCGCCAGGGCATGACCACCGGCGCCGACGACTACCTGACCAAGCCCTTCGCCCCGCAGGAGCTGCGCGAGGCGGTCAATGCGCAGCTCAACAAGCTGACGCGCGCCGAGGCCATGCGCGCCCAGGTCGTGGACAAGGCCGTGCAACTGGCGCTGGTGGAGCAGGGCCAGAAGATCAGCGACCTTTATGAGATACGCATGGCGCAGTCGCTGAGCCAGCAGTGGCCTGAAACCGGCGCGGTGCAGGACAACGACAAATTCGCCAGCGCGACGGTGCTGTTCGCCGACATGCGCGACTACGGCCTGTGGACGCAGTGCCTGTCTGGCCCGGAGCTCAGCGACGTCGTCAAACGGCTGTACAGCAGCGTCGGCGACACCGTCTACCTGTTCGGCGCGCATTACATGCAGTTCGTCGGCGACGGCATGCTCTGCGTGTTTGTCGACGCCGCCGACACCCATTCCGTCAACCACGGCCTGCGCGCGATGCGTGCGGCCCTGGGGCTGGCCGACGCCACCAAACGCATAGACACCTATGTGCGCCAGCGCTTTCCGGAGCGCGGCCTGCCGAACTTCGCCCTGGGCGTGGCCCTGCACAGCGGCCCCGTCGCCTTTGCGCGCCTGGACGGCTTGATAGGCCGCTCCGGCCAGACCACACCCATAGGCGACACGGTGGCCGCGACGCTCAGGCTGTTCCAGGGCAAGCCTCCGCTGGACTGGACCATCGCCGCCAGCGTGCAGGCCACGCGGCTGGTGACCGGCGCGGTGCGCACCGGCCGGCGCGCGCTGGTGCAGATCGCCGGGCGCGCCAAGCCGCTGGACACCGTGGAAATCGTGGGGCTGGCATGACGGCGCGCCAGATGGGCGCCGCGGCAGGCAGCCTGCCCGGGCGCAGCTGGTCGCTGCGCGCGGTGCTGGTGACCAGCCTGCTGCTGTTTTCCATCGTGCCGGCCGCCACCGTGGGGTGGGTTTTGTACCGCAGCAACCTGCAAAGCGTGCAGACGCTGGCCGAGAAGACCGTCGACGGCGTGGCGCAACGGGTGCAGATCAGCACCCAGGAGCACCTGGCGCAGGCCCACGTCGTGCTCAACGGCCTGGTCCAGGAGCAGCCCGGCGAGGCCGGCGTGGCACGCGCGCGCCAGCTGATTCAGAACCCGACGCTGTTCGAGCAGACAGCGTTTGCCATGACCCGCATGAGCCCCCGTGTGCCCCAGATGGTGCTGGCGACACACCGCGGCGAATACCTGGGCGTGGAGGCGCTGTCGCAAAGCGGCAATGGCGCCACGCAGGTGGCGGTGCGCAAGGAAGGCGGGCAGGGCCGCAGCTATTTCTCGGCCGAATACCCGGGCGACCGCCGGCAGAAAGCCTCGGCCGATACCGCAAACTACGAACCCCGCACCCGGCCCTGGTACCAGGCCGCCATGGAGAACAAGGGCCGCAGCTTCACGGCCGTGTCCCCCTCGGCGGCGCACAACCAGTTGCTGATCACGCTGGCGCAACCGGTGTACGGGGTGGACGGCGGCTCACTGGGCGTGTTCGCGGTGGACCTGCACCTGGCGCAGCTCAAGGAGTTGCTGCAGACCATGGTCTTCAGCGCCCACGGCACCGCCTTCCTGCTCGACGAGCGCGGGCTGCTGGTCGCCAACTCGACGATAGACCCGCTGTTCACCAGCGCCGGCGGCAAGCTGGAGCGCAGCAAGCCGCTGGACAGCCGCAACCCCATCATCCGCAGCGCCTACAACGAGGTGGCCTCCAGCCTGGGCCAGACCCTTCCCGACAGCGTGCAGCGCATCGCCTTCCTGCACCGTGTGCCCATGGAGGGCGATACCCTGATCGTGGTGCTCAAACCGTTCGGCGAGAGCCTGGGGCTGCGCTGGAGCCTGGTGGTGGCCGCCCCCGAAAGCGATTTCGCCGCCGCCAGCCAGGCCGCCCTGCGCAACACCCTGGGCGTGATGGTCCTGGCGCTGGTGCTGGGCGCGTTGCTGGCCACCTGGCTGGCCTACCGCCTGAGCCGGCGTTTCCGGGCCTTGAGCGTCGCTGCCGGACAGCTGGCGCGCGCCGAAGTGCCGCAGGTGCAGCAGAACGCCCGCATCACCGAGGTGCGGCAGCTTTCGCAGGCCATGCACGACAGCGCCGAGGAAATCCTGCGCAACCGCGCCGCCATCGACGCGCAGAACATTGCCCTGCAGGATGCCAACGAGACGCTGGAGGCGCGGGTCGCCAGCCGCACCGCCGAGCTGGCCGCCTCCCGCGAGGAGGCCCTCGCCGCGGCGCGCGCCAAGGCCGCCTTCCTGGCCACCATGAGCCACGAGATCCGCACCCCGCTCAACGGCGTGGTGGGCATGACCACCTTGCTGGCCGACACGCCGCTGGACCCCGAGCAGCGCGACTACCTGCACACCATGCGCGTCTCCAGCGACCAGTTGCTGGGCGTGATCAACGACATCCTGGATTTTTCCAAGATCGAGTCCGGCAAGCTGGACCTGGAAAACGAGCCGCTGAACCTGCTGGCCACCATCGAGGAGGCCTGCGACATCGGCGCGCCGCGCGCCAGGGAGAAGGGCCTGGAGCTGCTGGTCGACATGGGCGACGAGCTGCCCACCTGGGTGCGCGGCGACGTCACGCGCCTGCGCCAGGTCCTGCTGAACTTCGTCAACAACGCCGTCAAGTTCACCGAGCACGGCCAGGTTATCGTCTCGGCCCACGTGCTGGAGGACGCCACGCCCGAGCGCGGCGGGCTGATTGAATTCCGCGTCAAGGATTCCGGCATCGGCATCCCGCTGGACCGCCAATCCGCGCTGTTCCAGTCTTTCACGCAGGTCGACACCAGCACCACCCGCAAATACGGCGGCACCGGCCTGGGGCTGGCCATCTGCAAGCGCCTGGCAGGGCTGATGGGCGGCGGCGTCGGGCTGGAATCCGCGCCGGGCCAGGGCTCCACCTTCTGGTTCACCGCGCGGCTGGGCTATGCCGACGCGCCGGAGATCGCCAAGCTGTCTTCGTTGCACATGGTCAGCCTGGCCGGCAAGCGTGTGCTGGTGGTCGACGACACGCCTGTCAACCTGCGCATCCTCGACAAGCAACTCAGGCGTTGGGGCATGGAGCCCGCGCTGTTCGAGCGTGCCCCCGAAGCGCTGGACTGGCTGCGGGGCCAGCCGCCCATGGACGTGGTGGTGACCGACATGCACATGCCCGAGATGGACGGCCAGACCTTTGCCCAGACCCTGCGCGAACGCCACCYGGGCAGCCGCATCGTGTTGCTGACCTCGGGCACCATGCCCACCGGTGAGCAGGCCAAGGTGTTTGACGCGCGCCTGCTCAAGCCCTACCGGCAGTCGCAGCTCTTCGAGGCGATCGCCCGTGTCACCTCGGCGCCGGAAGCCGTCAAGGCCGTGGCCGAAACCGGCAAGCCCGAGTCGCGCAACCAGTTCATCCTGGTGGCCGACGACAACGCGGTGAACCTCAAGGTGGCGCTGGCCATGCTGGCCAAGCTGGGCTACGAGGCCGCCACCGCCCTCAACGGGCGGGAGGCGGCGGACCGCGTGGCCGCCTCGCTGCGCCCCGAAGGCGGCGTGAGCAGCCGCGACGGCCCCCGGGCCTATGCCGCCGTGCTGATGGACGCCAATATGCCGGTGATGGACGGTTTTGCCGCTTCGCGCGAGATCATCGCCGCACATGGCGCCGCCGCGCCGCCCATCATCGCGCTGACGGCCTCGGTGCTCGAAGAAGACCGCCAGCGCTGCCTGGCGGCCGGAATGGTGGGCTTTCTGCCCAAGCCGCTGCGCATCGACGAGCTGTCCGAGGCGCTGGCCCGCTACGCCCGCAAGCCCGAGGACGCAGGCGCCGCGAAAATCATGGCGGCCGAAGCGGCACTTGCCCTGGGCAATCCGCCGGGGGCTGAAGCGGCTTCAGTGGTCCTGATGGACTGGAGCCGCCTGGAGCAGTTCAAGGAATWCGACGATGACGAGCGCAGCATGACGCGCGAGGTGATCGCGCTGTTCGCCAGCGACGCGCCGAACCGTATTGACGACATCCGTGAAGCGCTGTCTGCCTCGGACAGCGCCGAGCTCTCGCGCGCGGCGCACGCCCTCAAGGGCGCGGCGTCGAATGTGGGCGCCGAGGCGCTCAGCGACGCTTGCTTTGTGCTGGAGCAATCCTGCCTGCAGGGTCAGTGGCCGACCGATGCGGGGCAGCAGGTGGCGCGTTTGTGCGAACTGGCCGAGCAGACCCGGCACGCGCTCAACGGCTGGATGGCCAGCCCCGCCTAGGCTGCGGCGAGCGCCTGGGCCAGCGCCCGGTAGAAGGGCGTGAAGTCCGGCTCCGTCAGCCTCAGCAGCGCCTCAAAACTGTCGATCACAAAATACTGCTGCTGGAAGGTGTCTATCTTGTAGGTCGACGACATGCAGCGCAGCAGGTCGTCGTTGTCCCGCAGCGGGATGCGTTTGGGTTCCGCGGACTCTACGCTCCAGGCCAGCTCGCCCGGGCTGCTCAGGATGCCCGCGCCGTAGGCACGGACCTCGTCGCCGCCCTTTGTTTCGCGCATCAGCCCGAACTCGATGGTGTACCAGTAGAGGCGCGAAAGCATTTCCACCGCGCCGGGAATCGGCTCTGTCCCGTGTGTGCCGTGCTCCAGCGCATGCGCCTTCAGCGCGCCCTTGCCGTAGGCCTGGATGTGGTCGGCGTAGCTGGGGTCGAACAGCAGCGGCMCGTGGCCGAACAGGTCGTGGAAGATGTCGGGCTCGACGATGTAGTCGAACTCGGCCGGCGTGCGTATCCAGTCCGTCACCGGGAATTTGCGGTTCGCCAGCAGCGTGAAAAACGGCACCTCGGGGATCAGCCCCGGCACGCCCACCAGCTGCCAGCCGGTGGCCTTGAAGAGGCGCGCATTGATGTCCTCAAAGCGCGGGATCGCGTCGCTCGCGCCCAGGCTGGGCAGGGCCTCGATAAAGGCGCTGCAGGCCCGTCCCGGCAACAGGGCCGACTGGCGTGCGTACAGGCGCCGGTAGGTCTCGTGGTCCTCCGCGGTATAGGCCGCGTAGTTCTGCGGGCAGGTGTAGTCCGCGTTGACCTGGCCGCCGCGCGCGTAATCGCCGCGCGGCGGGCGGTCGGACTGGCCGTACACCGCCGGCGGCGGGGTGCCGCCGCTGTTCTTGCTGTCGGCTACTTCAGCCATTGGCTCTCCACACGCTGGTATTCGCCGCCGGCGCGCGCCAGGTGCAGCCACTGGTCGACGTAGGCCTTGAAAGGCACGTCGCCGCGCGGCAGCAGGTACGCCATTTCGCCGTACTGCAGCGGCTTGTCGGGGTTGATCGCGCACAGGCCCGGCTTGAGCCTTTGCTGGGTGATGGCCTCGGCCGATTCGGTGACGAACACGTCGGCGCGATTCGCCAGGATCTCGTCAAAAATCGTCAGGTTCTCGGGGTTCAGCCGCATCTGCGCCTGCTTGAAGTTGGCACGGGCAAAACGCTCGTTGCTGCCGCCGGGGTTGAAGATCACGCGCGTCGCCGGCTTGTCGATGTCGGCCACGGTCTGGTATTTGGCGACGTCGGCGCAGCGCGCGATCGGCGTCTTGCCGTTGACCATATAGGGCGCGCTGAAAAAGGCCTTCTTCTGCCGCTCGGTGGTCACCGAGATGCCGCCCACGGCGATGTCGCACTTGCCGGCCGTCATGTCCGGCATCAGGTTGGACCAGCTGGTCTTGATGTATTCAGGCTTCACGCCCAGGCTGGCCGTGAACGAGGTCATCAGGTCGATGTCGATGCCTTCGAACGTGCCGTCGGGTTTGTGGAAGCTGAAAGGCTTGTAGTCGCCCGGCGTGCAGATGCGCAGCAC
>NZ_JBFUBY010000176.1:0-9108 GCF_056405515.1 Polaromonas sp. P1_G2 | reverse complement strand
GAAACAGCACTGCGCCCAGCGGGAACAGGGGAAGGGAGCTCAAGGTCAAAGCTTCTGGCATGGTTCTCATCGTGCTTTGGGGGGCCGTGAACCACATCATCCCATGTGACCCGCGCGGTGCACTTTTCGTGCGGCTAATACGCCTTGCTTCAGGGGCTATTCAGGCTTGCCAGGTTCTCAACTGACGGCGTCGGCCGGTTGCCTGAGCAGCATGGCCAGTGAACTGGCCACGGTCTTGCGCAGTTCGCGGCGGTCGCAGATGAAGTCGATCGCGCCTTTGGTCTGCAGGAACTCGGCGCGCTGGAAGCCTTCCGGCAGCGTCACGCGCACGGTGGATTCAATCACGCGCGGGCCGGCAAAACCGATCAGGGCCTTGGGCTCGGCAATGACCACATCGCCGACAAAAGCGAAGCCGGCACTCACCCCGCCCATGGTCGGGTCGGTCAATACGCTGATGTAGGGCAGGCCTTTTTTGGCCAGGCGCGTCAGGGCGGCATTGGTTTTGGCCATCTGCATGAGGCTCAAAAGCCCTTCCTGCATGCGCGCGCCGCCGGTGGCGGTAAAGCAGATGAAGGGCACTTTTTGCTCGATGGCGGCGTGCACGCCGCGAACGAAGCGCTCGCCCACCACACTGCCCATGCTGCCGCCCATGAAGTCGAACTCAAAGCAGGCCACGACCACGCCTATGCTGTGCACCGCGCCGCCCATGACGATGAGCGCATCGGTTTCCTGGGTGTTTTCCAGGGCTTCTTTCAGGCGTTCGGGGTATTTGCGGCTGTCCTTGAACTTGAGGGCGTCGACCGGCAGCACTTCCTGGCCCAGCTCGTAGCGGCCTTCCGGATCCAGGAAGGCGTCCAGCCGGGCGCGGGCGCCTATGCGGTGGTGATGGCTGCATTGCGGGCAGACGTTCTGGTTTTTTTCCAGGTCGGTCTTGTAGAGCACCGCTTCACAGCTGGGGCATTTGATCCACAGGCCCTCGGGCACCTGGCGGCGTTCCGTCGGGTCGGTGGGGCTGATTTTTGGGGGAAGCAGTTTTTCTAGCCAAGACATGAAGTCAGTCCTTGTAGTGTCGGGCGGGGCCTGGGGCCCCGCCGGGCGAAAAGCGCAATTATGCGCCGGTTTCCCCAGGCTTCAACCCGGTACCGGCCGGCGCAAAAGTCAGTCCAAAGCAGTACGGATTTCCGTCAAAAACGCCTGTGCGACGGCCGCTACCTTGTCGCGCGGCTGGTTTTCGATCAGCTGGATGATCTTGCTGCCGATGACCACGGCATCGGCCACCTTGCYGATGGCCTTGGCCGTGGCTGCGTCGCGGATGCCGAAGCCCACGCCCACCGGCACGTTCACATGTTTGCGTATGCGCGGCAGCATGGCCTCGACGGCGTCCA
This sequence comes from Polaromonas sp. P1_G2, assembly GCF_056405515.1. Taxonomy (NCBI): domain Bacteria; kingdom Pseudomonadati; phylum Pseudomonadota; class Betaproteobacteria; order Burkholderiales; family Comamonadaceae; genus Polaromonas; species Polaromonas sp. P1_G2. The sequence goes on along the minus strand of NZ_JBFUBY010000176.1, from coordinate 7,723 downwards.
CGTCCAGCGTGCCCGCGCCGGTCACGCCCTTGAGCGAGACGTAGTAGACATAACCGCTGGCGACGCCGGCCACCTGGGCCATGCGAGCGTCAGTGCTGGTGGGGGCCAGCAGAAAAATCAGGTCCATGCCGTGCGCACGCAGCCGGGCGGCGAATTCCACGCATTCCTCGGGCGGGTAGTCGACGATGAGCACGCCATCCACGCCGGCCTGGGCGGCGTCGCGGATGAAGGCGCTTTCGGTCTTGCTGCCGCCGTGCTTGATGTCGTAGCGCTCCACCGGGTTGGCGTAGCCCATCAGGACCACGGGCGTTGCACTGTCCTTGGCGCGGAACTGACGCACCATCTCCAGCACCTGGGCCAGGCCGACGCCGAAGGACAGGGCCTTGTCGCCGGCTTTCTGGATCACCGGGCCATCGGCGCTGGGGTCGGAAAACGGCACGCCCAGCTCGATCACGTCGGCGCCGCCGGCCACCATGGCGTGCATCAGCTCGGGCGTGACGTCGGCAAACGGGAAGCCCGCGGTGACGTAGGGGATCAAGGCCTTGCGGCCCTGGCTTTTCAGCGTGGAGAAGGTAGAGGCAATGCGGCTCATGACTGCACCCCGCTTCCCTTGGCGCCGCTGGCATCGAAGGACGCCGGCGAAGCCGACCCGCCCTTGACGGACAGGCCGCGCATGGACGGCCGGTCGTAGAAGTCGGCCCCCGAGAGGTCGGCCACCGTGCCGATGTCCTTGTCGCCGCGGCCCGAAAGGCAGACGAGCAGGCTCTGGTCGCTGCGCATGCTGCGGGCCATTTTCATGGCGCAGGCCACGGCATGGCTGGATTCGAGCGCCGGAATGATGCCCTCGGTGCGGCACAGGTAGTGGAAGGCCTCCAGGGCTTCCTTGTCGGTGATGCCGACGTATTCGGCGCGGCCTATGTCCTTGAGGAAAGCGTGTTCAGGGCCCACGCCGGGGTAGTCGAGCCCGGCGCTGATGCTGTGGGTTTCGGTGACCTGGCCGTCCTCGTTTTGCAGCACATAGGTGCGGTTGCCATGCAGCACGCCGGGCAGGCCGCGCTGCAGCGAGGCCGAGTGCTTGCCGCTTTCCAGGCCTTCGCCGGCCGCTTCCACGCCGATCAGGCGGGTTTTGGCGTGCTGGATGTAGGGGTGGAAGATGCCCATGGCATTGCTGCCGCCGCCCACGCAGGCGATCACCGCGTCGGGCTGTTTGTTGCCGATGAATTCCGGCATCTGCTGCAGGCATTCAGCGCCGATCACGCTCTGGAAGTCGCGGACCATCATGGGGTAGGGGTGCGGGCCCGCCACCGTGCCGATGATGTAAAAGGTGTTGTCCACGTTGGCGACCCAGTCGCGCATGGCCTCGTTGAGCGCGTCTTTCAGCGTCTTGCTGCCGCTTTCAACCGGCACCACCGTGGCGCCCAGCAGGTTCATGCGGTAGACGTTGGGGCTCTGGCGCTTGACGTCCTCGCTGCCCATGTAGACCACGCATTCCAGGCCGTAGCGCGCGCAGATCGTGGCGGTGGCCACGCCGTGCTGGCCGGCGCCGGTCTCGGCGATGACACGCGGCTTGCCCATGCGGCGTGCCAGCATGGCCTGGCCTATGGTGTTGTTGATCTTGTGGGCGCCGGTGTGGTTGAGGTCTTCGCGCTTGAGGTAGATCTGCGCGCCACCCTGTTCGCGGCTCATGCGCGCGGCATGGTAGATCGGGGAGGGGCGGCCCACGAAATGCGCCAGTTCGGACTGGAATTCGGCGATGAACTCCGGGTCGTGCTGGTATTTGGCGTAAGCGTCTTTCAGCTCGTTGATCGCATGGGTCAGTGTTTCCGAAACGAAACTGCCGCCGTAAATTCCGAAATGGCCTGAAACGTCAGGCTGGTGGTACTCGTACATGATGGGGACTCTTTGCAAGTAACTCGTCGGCGGCGCGAACGGCCGCGACGAACTGGTTGATTTTGTCGGCGCTTTTGATTCCCTTGGAAATCTCGACGCCGGAACTGACATCAACGGCCAGCGTTGTGCAACGCGGCCTGACTTGCGAAATGCCATCGATCACGTTTGCAGGCGTCAATCCACCAGACAAAACGAGGTGAGCGCTGACGTTTGGAGGAAGAAGTGACCAATTGAATGTTTTCCCGCCGCCGCCATAACCTTCGACATGAGCGTCGAGAAGGATGGCTTGTGCGGCCTTGAAGTCCTGGGCGTATTTTACGAGATCAAAGCCGCCTGGGGAGCCCGGGGTGTTTTCGGCTGATTTTTCACCTAATGGGATGCGTGCCGCGCGCATGAAGGGCCGGCCGGCTGAAAGGCAGTCTTCAGGCGTCTCGTCCCCGTGAAACTGCAGAAAGGCCGTGGGGATGAGGGCGCAGGCGGCGCTGATTTGGGTTGCGGGCGCGTTGACGAAGAGCAGCACCGGCGTGATGAAGGGCGGCAGGCGGCGGGCCAGTTCGGCGGCGCGTCCGGCCGTCACGTAACGCGGGCTGGTCTCGTACATCACAAAACCGACCGCATCCGCGCCGGCCTCCACGGCGGCATCCACGTCTTCTTCACGGGTCAGGCCGCAGATCTTGATGCGGGTACGGGTGGTGGGTGCGGGCGTCATGGCAACCAATCATAGGCGGGTGTGCGAGCCGGGAGGCCGTAGTGGTCTTCATAGACCGGCCCCAGAAAATACAGGCCGTCCGGCGAAAACGTGGGCGCGGCGGCATCGCGGCTGCGCGCGGCCATCACCCCGGCCAGCCAGTCCGGCGGGTAGTTGCCCTGGCCTATGGCGACCAAGCAGCCCATGATGTTGCGGATCATGTGGTGCAAAAAGGCGTTGGCCTCGAACTCGAAGCGCCAGTATCGGGCACCTGGATCGCCGCGGTGCGAAATCTCAATGCGGCTGATGGTTTTGACGGGGGACTTGGCCTGGCACTGCGCGGCGCGGAAGGAGCTGAAATCATGTTCGCCGACCAGGTAGGTGACGGCCTGCCGCATGGCCGCCTCGTCCAGCGGCCGGTAGACCCAGCCGACGCRCCCGGCTTCCACGCTGGGCCGCACCGGGGACTCCAGCACCACATAGGCATAACGGCGGGCGATGGCGCTGCCGCGGCAATGGAATTCATCGGGGACCTCACGCGCCCACTGCACGGCGATGTCTGAGGGCAAAAAGGCGTTGGTGCCGCGCACCCAGGAGGCGATGTCGCGCTGCAGGGGCGTATCGAAGTGCACGACCTGCATCAGGCCGTGCACGCCTGCGTCGGTGCGGCCCGCGCACAGGGTGCGGATGGACTGGGCGGCGAATTTGCCCAGCGCCAGTTCCAGTTTGTCCTGCACCGTGTTGCCCGAAAGCTGGCTTTGCCAGCCTTCGTAGCCGCTACCGCTGTAGCTGACGCCGAGTGCAATCCTCAYGGGAGGGGACGCAGTGAACGCGGCGCGTTCAGGCTGCGCTCACGACAAGGCGTTCAGGAAGGCCTGCGCCTTGACCTTCAGCGGGCCCTTGGCTTCGGCCATCACCTCTTCGGCCAGGGACCTGGCGCCATCCGAATCGCCCAGCGAACGGAATTCTTCGGCCAGCAGGAATTTGGTTTCCAGCGGGTCGTCGGACATGACTTCCATCGGGTGGTCCGGGCTTTCCGTCGTGGGGCCGTTCAGGTCCAGCGACAGCGAACCGAGGTCGAACTCCAGCATGCCGTTGTCAGTTACCGGCTCTGGCGCCGGGGCTGCCGCCGCTTTCACGGGGGCGGGCGCCGGTTTGGGGGCCGGTGTGAACGGTTCGGGCGTGAAGTTCAAGCCTTCGTCGAGGAAAGAGGCATCGGGCGCGGCCTCGGCGGGTTTGGCGGCCGGCGCAGGTGGCTTGGCCGTGGGCAAGGCCACCGTGGCGCTGCTGAAATCCATGTTCAGCGGGGCCGGTTCCTGCGCTTTCATGGCCACCGTGGGCTCGACGCGCGCGGGAGCGGGCGGCGGAGGTGGCGGGGCCGAGATCACGGCCGGGGTGGTGGCCGCACCGGGTTCGTCATCGAGTGAGAAGTCCAGGTCAAGGTCGACATCCATCGAAGGCGTGGGCGCGGGAACATGCGCCGGCTGGGCGACCATGGCCACGGTGCCGCCCGGGCTGAACGCCGAGGTGCCGCCCGCATGGGCGCTGCCGGCTGGCTGTCCGCCTGGCTGGTACATCGGGTTGGCGGGGTCCAGTTCACGGCCCATCTCGGTGATGTAAGCCCATTCGGGGCCGCTGCCGTGGGTGAGGTTGAACGCCTCGATGGCCACGGTTTCAAAGGCCTTGCTGTCGCGGCGCTTGGCGTAGATTTCCATCAGCTTGGCATGGATGGCGACGCGCATCGGGCTGGTGCGCATGGCCTCCTTCAGGATTTCCTCGGCCTGCAGGTCTCGTCCATAGGCCAGATACACATCAGCTTCGGCTACCGGGTCGACGTCGCCAGCGGCATCCAATTGACTCGGCGAGTACACCAGGGACGAGCCCGTGGCGTTGCCTTCATTCGTGTCAATTCTTTGGCCGCCGCTGGCGCCGAAAAAAGAATCCGGCTGCAGCCTGCTTTCGAGGAAGGAGCTGTCGACCTGGGCCGCACCGCCACGCTGGCGATAGCGGTAAAAGCCGAAACCGGCCAGCAGCAGCAGCAGGCCGCCGGCGATGGGGAGTACCAGCGGGTTGTCGAGCAATTCGTCGACCAGGCTGGGTTCGGGCGGCGGCGGCGGGACTGCCACGGGCTTTTTGGCGGCGGCCACAGCCGGCGCGACCGCGGCACTGGCGGCCGGTGCGGGCTGGGAGGCTGCAGCTATCGGGGCCACGCTGGTGGAAGCTTCGGATGCGGAAGCGGCCGCAGCTGGCGCGCTGCTGGCGGTCGCCGGCGTGACGGCAGCAGTCGAGGCTGGTGCGGGTGTCACGCCCGGGGCGGCGGCGGATGGCGCCGCGGGTGCAGGCGTTGCGGCCGGGGCGGGGGTGGGGGCCGCCAGGGTTGGCACGCTGGCAGGCGCGGGAACCGCCACACCGGGGGCTTTTGCCGCACTGGCTGCGGGCGCCGCCGTGGGGGCGCCGCCCAGCTTGTTCAGTTCGCTGATGTTCTTGGACAGCTCGGCCACGCGCGTGGAGGCCTCCTTGGCCTGGCGTTCCTTGGCGATCTTGTCTTCGGCCGCTGTGGGGGCTGCCTTGCCCTGGACGGCGCCCTTGGAGAGGGTCAGCTTGTCGGGGGTGGTGCTGGCGGGCGCGCGGTCTTCGACCTTGGCCTGCACCTTGCCGCCGGCCTGGCGGTCCGCGCTGGCCATCTGGGTGGCCGGCACGCCTTCGGCGAGCTTGCGGCGGAAACTGTTGAAGTCCTTGCTTTGCGCGACGATGGTCTGGGTGGCTTCGCCGGCGGAAAGCGCTCCGGCCGTTTCGGCGCTCGGGATGTCGAGCACTGCGCCCGACTTGATGCGGTTCACGTTGCCGCCGATGAAGGCGTCGGGGTTGCTGCGCAACAGGGCGACCAGCATCTGGTCCAGCGACACGCTGGCGGGCTTGTTCTGGGCGGCGATCTTGCCGGCGGTGTCACCGGCTTTAACGGTGACCTGTTTGTCACCGCCGGCCGGCACTTTTTCGAGGGGCGCGGCAGGGGCCTTGGCGACCGGCGCGGGCCGGGTGCTGGGGCCGGCCGGCGGCGAATAGGGGATGGAGGCAATGCCCTTGGCGGGAGGGGCCGAGGGACGGGAAGACAGCACGGGTGCCGTGGGCGCGACCGCTGTACCCGAGCGCAGGGCCGGCGGGTCGAACAGCATGGTGTAGTCGCGTGTGATGCGGCCATTGGCCCAGCTGGCTTCCAGGATCAGGTCGACAAAAGGCTCGGTAACGGGACGGTTGCTGCTCAGGCGCAGAAAGGAGCGTCCGTCAGGGCGGCGTTGCAGGGTGACCTCGACGCCGGAAACGACGCTGCCGTATTCAAGCCCGGCCGCCTTGAAGGCGTCGACCGGCGCCACGCCGGCCTTGAGGCTGGAGGCTTCCTCCGGTTTGATGTCGGGGATCTCGATTTCGGCGCGTAGGGGTTCGCCCAATGCCGATTGAACCGTGATACGGCCCAGCGCGAGCGCGTGGGCTTCCAGACTTGCCAGGCTGCCCAGCAGTGCAATGGCACTTGCCAGGGCGCCGATACGCCAACGACCGCGATTATTCATGGGGTTGTGAGCCTCCAGTGCTCGGTCTGCATGTAACTTTATTCTGCTTAAGCGCACAAAAACCTCGATGCGAATTTTCGAAAAACAACCTTAACATCAAGGCATTAGGCTGACAAGCTAAGACACCACTTAAGTTTTGACACAGCGAGTTAGCAGCAACTTACAAGTTTCGGATGTTGTCTGACGACAACGTCTTGTGACATGTAGTTACGGATCGGCGGCTGTATGTTGGCAGCCGCTCACCTCAATTAATTCAGGCCTGCAACAGGATGCGCAACATGCGGCGCAGCGGTTCGGCGGCGCCCCACAGCAACTGGTCGCCCACGGTGAAGGCGCCCAGGTAGTCGGGGCCCATCGCCAGCTTGCGCAGGCGGCCCACCGGGATCTGCATGGTGCCGGTGACGGCCACAGGCGTGAGGTCCTTGGTGGAGGCTTCGCGCGTGTTGGGCACGACTTTGACCCATTCGTTGTCGGCCGCGATCATGGCCTCGATGTCGGCCAGCGGCACATCCTTCTTGAGCTTGAAAGTCAGCGCCTGGCTGTGGCAGCGCATGGCGCCTATGCGCACGCAGAAGCCGTCAACCGGGGTTTCGGCGGTGCCGAAGCTCGCGCCCTGGCCTAGGATCTTGTTGGTCTCGGCGCCGCCCTTCCACTCTTCCTTGCTCATGCCGTTGCCCAGGTCCTTGTCGATCCAGGGGATCAGCGAACCGCCCAGCGGCACGCCGAAGTTGGCGGTCTCAGCGGCGCCCAGGCCTTGCTGTTTGGCCAGGATGCGGCGGTCGATCTCGAGGATCGCCGACTTGGGGTCGTTCAGCAGCGTGCGGACTTCGCTATTCAGCGTGCCGAACTGCGTGAGCAGCTCGCGCATGTGTTGCGCGCCGCCGCCCGAGGCCGCCTGGTAGGTCATGCTGGTCATCCATTCGACCAGGCCGGCCTTGTACAGCGCGCCCACGCCCATCAGCATGCAGCTGACCGTGCAGTTGCCGCCGATCCAGTTGCTGCCGCCCTTGGCCAAGGCGTTCTGGATCACGGGCAGGTTGACCGGGTCCAGGATGATGACGGCGTCGTCGTTCATGCGCAGCGTGGAGGCCGCGTCGATCCAGTGGCCCTTCCAGCCGGCCGCGCGCAGCTTGGGGAAGACCTCGGAGGTGTAGTCGCCGCCCTGGGCCGTGATGATGACGTCGCACTTCTTCAGGGCTTCAATGTCAAAGGCGTCTTTCAGCGTGGTCTCGTTCTTCGCCTGGGCCGGGGCTTTGCCGCCCGCGTTGGAGGTCGAGAAGAACACCGGCTCGATCAGGTCGAAGTCGCCTTCGGCCTGCATGCGGTCGATCAGGACCGAGCCGACCATGCCGCGCCAGCCGACGAGCCCGGTGAGATTGCCTTTGAGTTTCATTTGAACTGCCCCTTCAAAAAGTACATAAAAATGGCTTTTTGGCCCGGCTCATCGAGCCGGCAGGGCACGACGAACCAGGCTTGCTAGCCTTTAATGGTGGTCGTTTTGGTGATCTGGGCAAAAACCGGCGCCGCACGTCCCGCGCGCAGGGCGGCGGGGCAGTGGGTGAAAGCGGGGTTTTTGCGC
>NZ_JBFUBY010000175.1:0-13264 GCF_056405515.1 Polaromonas sp. P1_G2 | reverse complement strand
TTGCGCGGCCCCGTTTAGACCGTGAACAGGTTCGAACCCGCGATTTTAAGTCGCCCAGGGGCTACGTTGCCCCGCCAAGCCCCCATGACCCCAGTGGGCGCCGCCACGGCGTTAGACTTCAGGCCAAGCCCCCCGCAGGCCCGCCGCTCCCCCAGCGCCGGCCCACCCCGACAGATTCAACGGAGTATTTCCCCATGTCCCTGGACACACAGGCAGTCCTGAATGCCGCACAGACCGTGCTCGACCCGAATACCGGCAAGGATTTCGTCAGCACCAAGGCGCTTAAAAACCTGCAGCTCAGCGGCAGCGACGTGTCCTTTGATGTCGAGCTGGGCTACCCGGCCAAGAGCCAGATTGCCGGCCTGCGCAAAAGCCTGATCGCCGCCGTCAAGGGCGTGGCGGGTGTGGGCAACGTCTCGGTCAACGTCACGGTGAAGATTGCCAGCCACAGCGTGCAGCGCGGCGTGCAGCTGCTGCCCAACGTCAAGAACATCATCGCGGTGGCTTCCGGCAAGGGCGGCGTCGGCAAAAGCACCACCGCCGTCAACCTGGCCCTGGCCCTGGCGGCCGAGGGTGCCAGCGTCGGCCTGCTCGACGCCGACATCTACGGCCCCAGCCAGCCCATGATGATGGGCATAGAAGGCCGGCCCGAGAGTGTGGACGGCAAGAACATGGAACCCATGGAGAACTACGGCATCCAGGTGATGTCCATCGGTTTCCTGGTCGCCCAGGACGAGGCCATGATCTGGCGCGGCCCCATGGCCACCCAGGCGCTGGAGCAGCTGCTGCGCCAGACCAACTGGAAAGACCTGGACTACCTGATCGTCGACATGCCGCCCGGCACCGGCGACATCCAGCTCACGCTGTCGCAGCGCGTGCCCATGACGGGCGCGGTCATCGTCACCACACCGCAGGACATCGCGCTGCTCGACGCCAAGAAGGGCATCAAGATGTTCGAGAAGGTCGGCGTGCCCATCCTGGGCATCGTCGAGAACATGGCGGTGCACATCTGCAGCAACTGCGGCCATGCCGAACACATCTTCGGCGAGGGCGGCGGCAAGAAGATGGCGGCCGACTACAAGATGGACTACCTGGGCGCGCTGCCGCTGGACATGCAGATCCGCCTGCAGGCCGACAACGGCCGGCCCACTGTGGTGGCCGACCCGGACGGCGAGGTCGCCGGCATCTACAAGGCCGTGGCGCGCAAGATGGCCGTCACCGTGGCGGCCAAGGCCAAGGACTTCTCCGCCAAGTTCCCGACCATCACCATCAGCAAGAACACCTGAAGCGCACCAGGCGGCGAGGCGCACCCCCATGAACCTGCTGGCATCCCTGCGTTACCTGGCCGCTCTCGACGAGCACAAACATTTCGGCCGCGCGGCGCAGGCTTGCCACATCACCCAGCCGGCGCTGTCCAACGCGCTGCGCGCGCTGGAGCGCGAGTTCGGCACCGTCATCGTGCGGCGCGGGCGCAACTTCGAAGGCCTCACGCCCGAAGGCGAGCGCGTGCTGCTCAGCGCCCAGCGCATGCTGCATGAGCGCGAAATGCTGCAGCAGGAGCTCGACAGCGGCATCGGCAAGCCGCAGGGCAGCCTCAGCATAGGGGCAGTGCCCACCGCCATGCCGGTTGCCGCGCGCTTTTGCGCGCTGCTGCAGGCGCGCTACCCCGGCATCTCGCCGACGGTGCGCTCCATGAGCTCCAACGAGCTGGAAGCCGGCCTGGAAAGCCTGTCCCTGGACATGGGCCTGGGCTATACCGACCGGCTGCGCGCCAACGGGCCCAGCCTGCGCCAGATCAAGCAGTACACGGAGCACTACTTCTTTGTTCGCCGCGCCGCCAAGGCGAGCCAGGACCTGATGCAAATAGGCCCCAAGATCACCTGGGCCGAGGCCGCGAAACACCCCCTGTGCCTGCTCACGCGCGAGATGCACAACCGCACCATCGTCGACAAGGCCTTCCAGGAGGCTGGTGAAGCCTGCGAGCCCGTCATCCAGACCAACTCCATCCTCACACTCGCGCTGTCGGTGGCTGAAGGTAATGTCTGCACCGTGATGCCCGGCGCGCTGGTCGGCGCGGTGCGCGGCTACCGTGAACTCGAAGCCCTGCCCCTGGTCAGCCCCGAGGTGCGCACCAGCATAGGCTTCATGGCCCAGGGCGGCGACCCTTCCCGCACCCTCGAAGCGGCCCTGGCCCTGGCCCAGGACGCAGGCTGGCTGCGCCACGCCGCAGCCCACAGCGGCTTGCTCAGCGTCTAGCCGCTTCCAGCGAATCTCCCCCACACCCCAGCAAGGGGCTCCCACACCAGCAGGGGCCGCGGAACCGGCTTTGCCGGGCCGCAGGCGCAGCGGCCCCCTACGTGAGGAAAGGGGCAGCGCGCCGCAGGCTCGAAGTGCGCGACCGTGGGGGCTCTATTGATTTAGTTTTTGAATGGGGGCATGTCTCGATTCAATTTGACCGTGTTGCCGTGTGGCCGCGACACTTCGCGCACCTCGATCAGGGTGGGAAATACATAAGCAATAACACGGAGATGAAAGACATGTCAGGATTTCTCGATAAAGAGCGCATCATTGCCGGCCCCGGCTTCAACCGCTGGCTGGTTCCCCCCGCCGCGCTGGCGATTCACCTGTGCATAGGCATGGCCTACGGTTTTTCGGTGTTCTGGCTGCCGCTGTCCAGGGCGCTGGGCATCAAGGAATCCATCAAATGCGGCCCTGAAGTCGGCTTTTTCGCCGAGCTGTTCACCACCAGCTGCGACTGGAAAATTTCCACGCTGGGCTGGATGTACACCCTGTTCTTCGTGCTGCTGGGCATTTCAGCGGCCACCTGGGGCGGCTGGCTGGAACGCGCCGGCCCGCGCAAAGCCGGTGTGGTGTCGGCTGTCTGCTGGTGCGGCGGCATGCTGATATCGGCGCTGGGCATTTACCTGCACCAGTTCTGGCTCATGATCCTCGGCTCCGGCGTCATTGGCGGCATAGGCCTGGGGCTGGGCTACATCTCGCCGGTCTCCACGCTGATCAAGTGGTTCCCGGACCGCCGCGGCATGGCCACCGGCATGGCCATCATGGGCTTCGGCGGCGGCGCGATGATAGGTTCGCCGCTGGCGGCCGACCTGATGAAATATTTCGCGACGCCGACCAGCGTTGGCGTGATGCAGACCTTCGTTGTCATGGCGCTCGGCTATTTCGTCTTCATGATGGCCGGCGCTTTCGGCTACCGCGTGCCTGAAACCGGCTGGAAGCCCGAAGGCTGGACGCCGCCGCCCGCGAGCAACAACACCATGATCACGCAGCGCCACGTGCACGTGAAAAAAGTCTGGGGCATTCCCCAGTTCTGGCTGATCTGGATGGTGCTGTGCATGAACGTGAGCGCCGGCATCGGCGTGATCGGCATGGCCTCGCCCATGCTGCAGGAAGTCTTCGGCGGCTCGCTGATCGGCGTCGCCAAGAAGTTCGGCGAGCTCGACAAGACCCAGCTGGCGGCCATTGCCGGCGTCGCCGCGGGCTTTACCGCGCTGCTGAGCCTGTTCAACATCGGCGGCCGCTTCTTCTGGGCCAGCCTGTCCGACAAGCTGGGCCGCAAGATGACCTATGTGGTGTTCTTCGTGCTGGGCGGCGTGCTGTATTTCAGTGTGCCGGGCAGCGCGGCGGCCGGCAGCATTTTGCTGTTCGTCGGCGCCTTCTGCGTGATCCTGAGCATGTACGGCGGCGGCTTTGCCACCGTGCCGGCCTACCTCGCCGACATCTTCGGCACCCAGATGGTGGGCGCCATCCACGGCCGCCTGCTGACGGCTTGGGCCACGGCCGGCATCCTGGGCCCGGTGGTGGTGAACTACATGCGCGAATACCAGCTCGGCCTTGGCATCCCGCGTGAACAGGTCTATAACCAGACCATGTACATCCTGGTGGGCATGCTGGTGATAGGCCTCATCTGCAACCTGCTGGTGCGCCCGCTGAACCCCAAGTGGTTCATGACGGACAGCGAACTCGCGGAAGAAAAACGCCTGGCGCACGAAAAAGCCGCAGCCTCCGAATTGCACCGCGCCAACGGCGGCAATGGCGGCAACGGCAGCACGGTCAGCCCCGCGGTGGTGGTGCTGGCCTGGCTCGCGGTGGGCATTCTCCCCGCGCCCGCGCGCGGGGACGTCGGCCAAGCCAACAATGAACCATCCTGGTCGCAGTCCCGAAGTCAAAGCCGTCGCCGTCGCCACGGTCGACGAAATGCGCGAGCGCATACGCCGCAAGAGCAAACTCAAGGGGCGCCAGGCGGATGACCAATCCCTGGACGAGGTGCGCGCGCTGATAGGCGCGCGGCCGCAGGCGGGCCACAGGCGCGACCTGTTGATCGAGCACCTGCACACGCTCAATGACGCTAACCGCTGCCTGCACGACAGGCACCTGGTGGCTCTGGCCAAAGAGATGAACATCCCGATGGCCGAGGTCTACGAGGTCGCCACTTTTTATCACCACTTTGAGGTGGTGCGCGGCGACGCCCAGGCCCCGGGCCTGACGGTGCGGGTCTGCGACGGCCTGGCCTGCGAGCTGGCTGGCGCTCAGGATCTGCTGGCGCGCCTGCCGGCGCTGCTCGGAAGCCAGGACGTGCGCGTGATCGCCGCGCCCTGCATAGGCCGCTGCGAGCAGGCACCCGCCGTGGCGGTGCACCAGCAGGCCGTGCCTTTTGCGACGTTGGAGGCCGTGGTTTCCGCGGTCGGCCAGGCCCCGGCGCCCGCAAGCACGGCGCAGGCCGCCGCTCCTTTCATCGCCGCCGATTTCGCTGAACACAGCGTGACCGGTACGGGCACCGGCGAGGTGGCCGCGATGCCCGAGTACACCGGCTACGCGTTGTACCGCGCGCACGGCGGCTACGCGCTGGCCGCCGCAGTGGTCAACGGCGAGGAAGACGCGGAACGCATCATCAAGTCCATGGAAGACTCGGGCCTGCGCGGCCTGGGCGGCGCGGGTTTCCCGGCCGGCCGAAAATGGCGCATCGTGCGCGATCAGCCGGCGCCGCGCCTGATGGCCGTCAACATCGACGAGGGCGAACCCGGCACCTTCAAGGACCGGAGCTACCTGGAGCGCGACCCGCACCGCTTCCTCGAAGGCCTGCTGATCGCGGCCCAGGTGGTGGGCGTGGAGGCCTGCTACATCTACCTGCGTGACGAATACCATGACTGCCGCGCCATCCTGCAGGCCGAGCTGGCCAAACTGTGCGCGGACCCGCCCTGCGAGCTGCCGCTGATCGAACTGCGGCGCGGCGCGGGCGCCTACATCTGCGGTGAAGAGTCCGCGATGATCGAAAGCATAGAAGGCAAACGCGGTGAGCCGCGCATGCGTCCGCCCTACATCGCGCAGGTGGGCCTGTTCGGCCGGCCGACGCTGGAGCACAACTTCGAGACCCTGTACTGGGTGCGCGATATCGTCGAAAAAGGCCCGCAGTGGTTCAGCGGCTTCGGCCGCAACGGCCGCAAGGGCCTGCGCAGCTTCAGCGTGAGCGGCCGCGTGAAGCAGCCCGGCGTCAAGCTGGCGCCGGCCGGCATCACCGTGCGGGAACTGATCGCCGAATACTGCGGCGGCATGGCCGAGGGCCACGACTTCTACGCCTACCTGCCCGGCGGCGCCTCGGGCGGCATCCTGCCGGCCTCGCTTGGCGACATCCCGCTGGACTTCGACACCCTGCAGCCTTATGGCTGTTTCATAGGCTCGGCCGCCGTCATGGTGCTGGGCCACCAGGACCGCGCGCGCGACGCCGCCCTCAACATGATGAAGTTCTTCGAACACGARAGCTGCGGCCAGTGCACGCCCTGCCGCGTCGGCACGGCCAAGGCCGCGAAGCTGATGCAGGCCGAGCACTGGGACGGCGACACGCTCGAAGACCTCAATGTTGTGATGACCGACGCTTCCATCTGCGGCCKGGGCCAGGCCGCGCCCAACCCGGTGCGCAGCATCCAGAAATATTTCCCGCACGAGATTGGAGCCACCGCATGAACGCTCCCGCCAAACTGGTTGAAGTGACGCCGCAGACCGTCGAGTTCAAGCTCGACGGCAAGACCGTCCATGCCTACGAAGGCGAGACCATTTTCAAGGCCGCCGCGCGCCACGGCGTGGACATTCCCCATCTTTGCTACAAGGACGGCCTGCGGCCCGACGGCAACTGCCGCGCCTGCGTGGTCGAGGTCAAGGGCGAGCGCACGCTGGCGCCCAGCTGCTGCCGCAGCGCCACTGCCGGCATGGAGGTGCAGGCGCAGAGCGAACGCGCGCTCAAGAGCCAGAAGATGGTGCTTGAGATGCTGCTGTCCGACATGCCCGACGCCGGCTACAAATGGAATGAAAAAGACGAGTCGCTGCAGCACGGCGAACTCAGCGAATGGGCGGCCCGCATGGAGGTGCAGGTGCGCCCCCAACTCAAGGCCCTGCGCCGCGAGCAGCCAAAGGCCGACGTCTCGCATCCCGCCATGGCGGTGAACCTGGACGCCTGCATCCAGTGCAACCGCTGCGTGCGCGCCTGCCGCGAAGAGCAGGTCAACGACGTGATCGGCTACGCCATGCGCGGCTCGCACAGCGAAATCGTGTTCGACCTGGACGACCCCATGGGCGACAGCACCTGCGTGGCCTGCGGCGAATGTGTGCAAGCCTGCCCGACGGGCGCGCTCATGCCGAAATCCCAGGTTGGTTCGCAAGTGGTCGACAAAAAGGTCGACTCGGTCTGCCCCTTCTGCGGCGTCGGTTGCCTGCTGACCTACAACGTCAAGGACAACAAGATCGTCAGCGTGGACGGGCGCGACGGCCCGGCCAACCATTCGCGCCTGTGCGTCAAGGGCCGTTTCGGCTTCGACTATGCCCACAGCCCGCAGCGCCTGACGGTGCCGCTGGTCCGCAAGGCCGGCGTGGCCAAAGACCCCGAGGCGCTGCAACATCTCAACCGCGACAGCGCCGACTGGTCCGAGGTGTTCCGCGAAGCGAGCTGGGAAGAGGCCCTGGCCCTGTCGGCCGGCGGCCTCAAGGGCCTGCGCGACACGCACGGCAAGAAGGCGCTGGCCGGTTTTGGCTCGGCCAAAGGTAGCAACGAAGAGGCCTACCTGTTCCAGAAACTGGTGCGCATCGGCTTCGGCTCCAACAACGTGGACCACTGCACGCGGCTGTGCCATGCCTCCAGCGTCGCGGCGCTGCTTGAGGGCGTGGGCTCGGGCGCGGTGAGCAACCAGGTCAACGACGTCGAGCATTCGGACCTGATCTTCGTGATCGGCTCCAACCCCACGTCCAACCATCCGGTGGCCGCCACCTGGATGAAGAACGCGGCCAAGAACGGCGCCAAGATCGTGCTCGCCGACCCGCGCATCACCGACATCGGCAAACACGCTTGGCGAACGCTGCAGTTCAAGGCCGACACCGACGTGGCCATGCTCAACGCGCTGATCCACACCGTGATCGACGAAGGCCTGGCCGACCAGGACTTCATCAGCAAGCGCGCCAGCAACTACGAGGCGCTGAAGGAAAACGTCAAGGGCTACAGCCCCGAGGCCATGGAGCCCATCTGCGGTATCCCGGCGCAAACCCTGCGCGAGGTAGCTCGCGAATTCGCCAAGGCCAAGGGCGCGATGATCCTGTGGGGCATGGGCATCAGCCAGCACGTGCACGGCACCGACAACGCACGCTGCCTGATCGCGCTGGTCACGGTGACTGGCCAGATCGGCAAGCCCGGCTCCGGCCTGCACCCGCTGCGCGGCCAGAACAACGTGCAGGGCGCCAGCGACGCGGGCCTGATCCCCATGATGTTCCCCAACTACCAGCGCGTGGACAACGCCGGCGCGCACGCCTGGTTCGAGAAATTCTGGGACACCCCGCTGGACGAAAAGCCCGGCTACACCGTGGTCGAGATCATGCACAAGGCACTCGCGCCCGACAGCGACCCGCACAAGGTGCGCGGCATGTACATCATGGGCGAGAACCCGGCCATGAGCGACCCCGACCTTAACCACGCGCGCCACGCGCTGGCCAGCCTGCAGCACCTGGTGGTGCAGGACATCTTCATGACCGAAACCGCCTGGCTCGCCGACGTCGTGCTGCCGGCCACCGCCTGGCCCGAAAAAACCGGCACCGTCAGCAACACCGACCGCATGGTGCAGCTGGGCAAGCAGGCGGTCACGCCGCCCGGCGAGGCCAAACCCGACCTCTGGATCATCCAGCAGATCGCCCAGCGCATGGGGCTTACCTGGAACTACGCGGGCGAGCATTCGGGCGTGGCGGCCGTCTACGAGGAAATGCGCCAGGCCATGCACGCGGCCATCTCGGGCATCACCTGGGAGCGCCTGGAGCGCRAGTCCAGCGTGACCTACCCTTGCCTCACCGAAGACGACCCCGGCGCGCCCACCGTCTTCATCGATCGTTTCGCCACCAACGACGGCCGGGTCCACCTGGTGCCCGCCGACATCATCCCGGCCAACGAGCGGCCCGACGCGGACTACCCTTTTGTGCTGATCACCGGGCGGCAGCTCGAGCACTGGCACACCGGCAGCATGACGCGCCGCGCCACGGTGCTCGATGCGATTGAGCCCATGGCCACGGCCTCGCTGTGCGGCGACGACCTGGCGGAGCTCGGGCTGCAGGCCGGCGACGTGATCACCGTGCAGTCGCGGCGCGGCCAGGTCGCCATCCACGTGCGCCGCGACGACGGCACGCCGCACGGCGCGATCTTCATCCCCTTCGCCTATTACGAGGCGGCCGCCAACCTGATGACCAATGCCGCGCTGGACCCCTTCGGCAAGATCCCGGAGTTCAAGTACTGCGCCGTCGCGATACGCCGCGGCGGCCAGGTGTCGGCGACCCAGGGTTATGGCGAAGGGGTTGCCCGCTAGAGGGTCTTTGCCGGCGGGGGGGCATACCCCGCCGTACACTGCGGGCATGCCTGATTTCCAGCTGCGCTCTCCCGAAACAGACGCCGCCACGCCCCGGCCCTGCACGGCGGTGGCCGTCGTCATGCGCCGCGAGCGCATCGACAACCGCTGGCAACCGTGGCGCTGGTCGCTGGCCGACGTCGTGCCGCATGAGGACGGCTTCGGCCCCGCCCCGCGGCTGCTGTTGAAAGACGAACGCGAAGAGCGCTGGCTGCACCCGGGCTTTCTGGTCGAACTGTTCACCGACGACGCCGAAGGTTATTACCTCAACGCCAGCACTGAGCAGCCCTGCTTCTGGGTGGTGTGGCGCATGGAAGAGGAAGCGCGGCTGGCCGAAGAGCCCGTGGCCATTCCCCAGATCGTCACCTTGAGCTACCACGATGCCGGCCGCTGGCTGGACGCGCAGGAAACCGTGGAGCAGGTGCCCGCGCCGCCCGAGGTCGTGCAGTGGCTGCAGGCATTCGTCGACAAACATCACGTGCTGGAGCCCAAGCGCCGGCAACGGCCGCAAAGCTTCAAGCCGCTGAGCGACCGCTTCGGCAACCCGGCCAGCGTGAGCACCGGCAAAAAATCCGGCGGAGGCGGCCATGGCTGAGGAAGCCGGCTTCCTGGGTCGCTGGGCACGCCGCAAGGAAGAGGTGCGCCAGGGCAAGGCTTTGGAGGAACCGGCCGTTGCCGTTCCAGTCACCCCGGTCGACCCCGCTACACCCCCAACTGTGGCGCAGACCACAAGCCCGGCGCCTGACCCTGCCGCTACGCCCGATGCAGCGCCTCCCAAAGTGCTGACACTCGACGACGCCCGGCTGCTGACCAAAGACTCCGATTTCAAGCCCTTCATGGCCGGCGGCGTAAGCCCCGAGGTGCGCAACGCGGCCATGAAAAAACTCTTCGCCGATCCGCACTTCAACGTGATGGACGGCCTGGATACCTACATCGACGACTACAGCAAGTCGGAGCCGATTCCAGAGTCCATGTTGCGGCAGATGGCCAGCGCGAAGTTTTTGGAACTGTTTGGCGACGAGGATGAGGACAAGAAAGATGGCGCGCAGGACGACGCGGCCCCGCCGCGGGAAAGCGCCAATAACCCCACGGATGAAACCGTGGCACAGTCCTCCTATGAAACGCCGGACATAGGCCCGCAGGGGCCGTCCGGTCCGCCAGAGACCAGCCAACCCGTGCCTCCCGTGGCCGGTAGCCAACAAGACCATGCCCACACTGATTTGCGACTGCAACCAGACCATGCCGCTCCAGCCCCAGGCGCTGGGCGCGGCGCTCAATGAGAGCCTGACGCTGCATTCAGCGCTGTGCCGGCGCGAGGCGGGGGCCTTCCAGAAGGCCGTGCAATCGGGCGACGACGTGGTGGTTGCCTGCACCCAGGAAAAGCGCCTGTTCGCCGAGGTCGGCGCGCAGACCCAAGGTGCCACGTCGGTCGTGAAGTTCGTCAACATCCGCGAGACCGGCGGCTGGAGCAAGGACGCCTCCGCCGCCATGCCGAAAATTGCGGCACTGCTGGCCGCGGCCCAACTGCCCGATGCCGAGCCTGTGGCCACGGTTACCTATAAGAGTGCCGGCCGCCTGCTGATCGTCGGCGCGCTGGACCAGGCCGAGCAAGTAGCGGCGCTGCTGGCCGACACGCTGGAGGTGACGATCTTCGCGCAGGGCGTTTCCGTCGCGGCGCAAGCTGGCCTTCCCGCGCAGGAGCGCAAATACCCGGTGGTCAGCGGCGAGCGGCTCGCGCTCAGCGGCTGGCTGGGCGCTTTCAAGGCCAGCTGGGACAAGACCAATCCCATAGACCTGGACCTGTGCACGCGCTGCAATGCCTGCGTGGCCGTATGCCCCGAAGGCGCGATCGACCTGAGCTACCAGGTGGACGCCGGCAAGTGCACATCCCACCGTGACTGCGTGGCCGTCTGCAAAGTGGCCGGAGCGATTGACTTCAACCGCGAGCCGCAAACACTCACCGAGGCGTTTGACCTGGTGCTCGACCTGGGCGCCACGCCGCTGATCACCTTGCATGCGCCGCCGCAAGGCTACTTCGCGCTGGACGCCTCCGCCGGCCTGGCCTCGCCCGGCCTGCTGGCCACGGTGGTCAAGCTGCGCGACATGGTGGGTGAATTCGAGAAGCCCAAGTTTTTTGCCTACAAACAAAAGCTCTGCGCCCACAGCCGCAACGAGACCGTGGGCTGCAATGCCTGCATAGACATCTGTTCAGCGGGCGCCGTCAGCAGTGAGAAAAAGCGCCAGCAAATCGTCGTCAACCCCAACCTCTGCGTCGGCTGCGGCGCCTGCACCACCGTGTGCCCGACGGGTGCGCTCACTTACGCTTATCCGCGCGCGAGCGAACAGGGCGTGCGCTTCAAGACCTTGCTGTCGGCCTACGCCAAGGCGGGCGGCACGCAGCCCGTGATGCTGTTCCACAGCCAGGATGGCGGCCAGCAGGCCGTCGAGGCCCTGGGCCGCGCCGCGCGCCTGCAAAAAACCGTGCGCGGCGTGCCCGCCAACGTGATCCCGCAGGCGCTGTGGCACACGGCCAGCCTGGGCCTGGACCTCTGGCTCAGCGCCATCGCTTTCGGCGCCGCGCAGGTCGCCGTGCTGGTGACCTGTGAAGAAGCACCTGCTTATCTCGAAGGCCTGACGCAGCAGATGGGCGTGGCGCAAGCCCTCATGAACGGCCTGGGTTATGCGGGCGTTCACTTCCAGCTGCTGCGCACGCAAACCGGTGATCTCGCTGGCCTGGACGCCGGCCTGCAGGCCCTGGCCCGCAACCGCCCCGCCGTGCCCGCGAGCCCCGCGCGTTTTGCCGTCGCGCAGGAAAAACGCAGCACGCTGGACATGGCGCTGGACCACTTGATGGCGCAAGCGCCCGCGGCCCTGCCTGAAGCGATTGCGCTGCCGGCCCAGGGCTCGCCCTTCGGCAGCCTGGTGGTCAATGCCGACAGCTGTACGCTGTGCCTGAGCTGCGTCAGCGCCTGCCCGGCCAGCGCGCTGCAGGACAACCCGGAGCGCCCGCAACTCAAGTTCATCGAGAAAAACTGTGTGCAGTGCGGCCTGTGCGCCACCACCTGCCCCGAGGACGCGATCACCTTGCAGCCGCGCCTGCTGCTGACGCCGCAGCGCAAGGAGGCGAGGGTGCTCAATGAAAGCGCGCCCTACCATTGCATACGCTGCGCCAAGCCCTTCGGCACGCTCAAGGGCATCGAGTCCATGCTCGGCAAGCTGGCCGGCCATGCGATGTTCCAGGGCGCCGCGGCCGACCGCCTCAAGATGTGCGGCGACTGCCGCGTCATCGACCTGTATTCCGCCGACAACGAAGTCAGGATCACCGACATCCGCTGAGCACCCGACCACAAAAACAAGACGCCGCCATGACACCCGCCTCTCTCACCGCCTCCGCCCTGGATGAAGAAACCGCGCGCGCCGAGGTCTACGGCCTGCTGGCCGCGCTGTACTATGCCGCGCCAACGGCTGAACTGTATGAAAACCTGCGCGTCGCCGTGACGGCCGCGCCCGCCGAGGGCGCGCTGCTGGAAAGCCCCTGGGGCGAGCTGGTGGCTGCGGCGCGCGCGCAAGACCTGGAGGCCGTCGCCCGCGAGCACGATGCGCTGTTCGGCGGCGTGGGCAAGCCCGAGGTATACCTCTTTGGTTCTCATTACCTCAGCGGCTTCCTCAACGAAAAACCGTTGGCCGCCTTGCGCACCGAACTCGCGGCGCTGGGCCTGGCGCGCGACGAGGCCATGCCCGAAACCGAAGACCACGTGGCCTACCTCTGCGAAGTCATGCGCTACCTGATCGCCGGCGACGACGTGGCCGTGGCCAACCTCACGCGGCAGCGCGAGTTTTTCGCGCGCCACCTGCAGCCTTGGCTGCCCTTGATGTGCGAGGCCGTCGCGCAACACCCCAAGGCGCGTTTTTACGCGGCGCTGGCGGCTTTCACGCAGGCCTTCATGAGTGTCGAGGCCCAGGGTTTCGACATGCTGGGCTGAGGGTCGGGCGAAGTTTTCTCAAATTGAGACCGCCCGCGGCAGGCCGAGCCACGCGGGCTTGCAGGGATCATAAGAGGGCCTATCGTTTTCCCTAGCCCCCCGGATTGAGTCGGGCAATCCATTGTGAAGCAGGTCCCTCTGACGTACAGTACTATGCAAACGGTTGCATACCGAGCAAGCCTTCCCCTTGGAGAACACCATGCAGGACAGCCAGCCAAAACCCTCGCGACGGGGATTCTTTTTCGGCGCCGCCGCCACGGGTGCGGCCGCAGCGGCCGTCGTGGCCCTGCCCGGCGTGCCTGCCCTCCAGGCCGAACTCCCCGCGCCCAAGCCGGCCCCTGAAAAAGGCGGCGGCTATAGCCTCTCGGAACACGTCCAGCGCTACTACAAGAC